>JARLGN010000211.1 GCA_031292775.1 Acidobacteriota bacterium
CATCTGGAATTGGGCCAGATATTTGGAGAAATGGCGGCCCGAGCCAGCATGTTTTCAGCCGGGCCGTTGGCAATAAAATTCCGCAAAGAAGTGGAAATCGCCTTGCAGCTCGATTCCAGAAATTTGGACGCGCTGGACTCCATGATGCAATTTAAGTTTCGGGCACCCTACCTGATGGGCGGAGACAAGGGCGAAGCACGTGCCCTGGCGGATAAGATTGCGACCATCAACGCCAGTGAGGGATGGCTGGCCCATGCGAAACTTGCAGAGCTGGAAAATAGCACGGCCCAGATAGAGGGATATTATCTGAGGGCTGTACAAGCAAACCCCAGGAATTACGGGGCGCGCACGGCGCTGGCGGAGTTTTACAGTCAATCTTCCCACGCAAAATATGAGGAGTCCGCGAAACACGCCCTATACGCGTTGCAACTCGACCCCACGCAAATTGGGGCGCACTGGATTCTGGCGCGGGTTTTCGCCCGGCAGGAACGGTGGGGCGATCTTGAGCAAACCCTTGCCCGATCGGAAAAAGATGTCCCGGATGACCTGCGGCCTTTTTATGAAGCGGCCCAGGCATTGTTGGAGACCGGCAGGGATCTTCCGCGAGCCGAGAGATACGCAAAGAAATATCTTTCACAAGAACCGGAGGGTGAGGAACCGGATAATGCGGAGGCGCACAGGTTGTTAGGGCTCGTACTCGAAAGGGAAGGCCGCAAGACGGAAGCGCGCAAGGAAGTCCAGACCGCGATATGGCTTAGACCAGGCTTCAAATCTGCCAAAGACGATCTGAAAAGATTGGAGAAATAACAGGCAGCACAACTTATGATGCTTTCTTCCGTCGAACCAGGTAAACCAGGAACAGCACCACCGCACATACGCCAATGATCGCCAGCCCGATGCGGTCCATCCGGCCCACGAGGTGGACCAGCGCGTCCCAGCTACTCCCAAACAGAAAACCCACGTAACCGATCACGAGTGCCCAGCAAACCGCACCAGCAAAACTAAAAAGCACGAAGGTCGAAAAAGGCATCCGCAAAGTTCCGGCTAAAATTCCTGCAAATACACGCAAGCCGGTGACGAATCGCGCCGCAAAAACTGCCCAACGACCGTGCTTGATAAAGGTCTCCTGTGCAGCATGGTATCGCCTTGCAACCCTGGGGTAACGCGGCAAGAACCGATTGACAAGGGAAGTGCCGGCGTAACGGCCGAGTAGGAATCCAAGACAAGCGCCTGTTGTGGCTCCCGCGATCGCGGTGAGAATCGCCGGCAGGATGTGGATCCTGCCTTGATAGGCCAGAAATCCCGCGAACAATAGCACGGTCTCCCCGGGAATAGGTAAACCGATATTCTCCAGCATCACGCCGAAGAAGACTACCCAGTATCCATAGCGCGCGAAAACATCAGATAATAGTTGGAAAATTGTATTGGCCACGACTTCTGCGATTATGCACGAATTTGAGTTTCCGCAGCAGAGGATTCTGCACGAATCTCGCTCAGGATCAACCAACCCCTTGGATCAATCCATCTCTGCAGGCAGCTTCTGCGGAAATTGGTGGTACCCTACAAGGCGATTTCACGATGGCGTCAGGTGGAGATGGGTCGGCAGGAACGTCCACGGAGCCCCGGGAGGAGTCATCATGATGGATGCGGTTGAATTCGCCGGCAAGGTAGCAGTCGTAACCGGCGGGAGTGAAGGCATCGGGCACGATTTCTGCCGCACTCTCTGTGGTGTTGGCTGCGAAGTTTATTTCTGCTCCCGAAACGCCGACAAAGGGCGATTGGCTGCCAAAGCTCTGGGCGCGCGCGCCCACTATTATCAAGCTGACTTGACTGCACCGGACCAGATCCAGGCCTTCGCGGCCCATGTGCGCGAATCGGCAGGGCGGGTCGATTACCTCATCAACAATGCGGCAAATGATGACAGGATAAAATTCAGCGACCTTACCGTGGAAGACTGTGACCGCATGTGGGCGCTGAATTTGCGATCTTTTCTGCTCATGTCCAGGGCTTGCTTGGAACTGTTGCGGAGAGGTGAAGGTAAGAGCGTGGTCAACATCAGTACTACCAATTACATGTTTGGTCTTTCCCCCTTTACGGTTTATAACGCGACAAAGAGCGGAATACTTGGTTTCACGCGGTCGCTGGCTCGCGAACTTGGGGAAGAGGGCATCCGGGTGAATATGATCAGCCCGGGTTGGATCATGACGGAAAAACAACTCCGTAAATATGTAACGGAAGAAGATAAACAAACGCTACTTCGCGATCAATGCGTCAAACACCTGATTGAGGCTAAACACGTTTCCCCCGTCATGCTTTTCCTACTCAGTTCCGCTGCGTGCGCAATGAGTGGTCAGAATCTGGTTGTCGATGGGGGAAGGTACTTTCAGTAGCCCTTCCGCAATTTGACACGCCTTCAGTCCTGGTTTAATCTGGTAATTCGGGACTTCACCGATAGGGCTTTATCGAGAGACATTTCAAACTTTGCGAAGGCGGCGCCGCCCTCTGGCGGTGAATACACTTCCCTGGCGGAAGATCAAGGTGCCGCACCTTCGAAACTTCAGCATATGAGGAGGAGTTATGCCGTTTACACTACCCGCGCTACCCTACGCTCCTGATGCATTGGAGCCTTCCGTTGACAAGATGACGATGGAAATCCATCACGGAAAACACCACAACGCCTATGTCACAAACCTGAATAAAGCCCTTGAGTCCGCGCCAGACCTGGCGACCAAGAGTGTGGAAGAGTTGCTTGCCAATAATTGCGCGATTGTCCCTGAATCGATCCGGACGGCTGTCCGCAATAACGCCGGTGGGCACATTAACCACTCCATGTTCTGGCAAATTATGGGCCCGAATGCCGGCGGGCAACCCGACGGAGCGCTTGCCGCGGGCATTAAGAGCGCCTTCGGCGACTTCCATAACTTTAAAGAGAAACTGAGTGCCGCCGGTATGGGCCGCTTTGGGTCGGGATGGGCATGGCTCGTCGCCCACGGCGGTAAGCTTGACATCTACTCGACCCCCAACCAGGACAGCCCGGTTATGGAGGGCAAATTCCCTGTCATGGGCATCGATGTCTGGGAGCATGCGTACTATCTGAAGTATCAGAACCGGCGGAATGAATACCTTGCCGCGTGGTGGAACGTGGTGAATTGGGCCGCAGTCGAAAAGCGGTTTCAATCTGTAAAGTAAACCGGATCAGCGTAACTTCGGCGCCTTTTCGGAATCGCAGGCCATCCGGAAAATGGGCTGGCAATGAGATTCTGTTCAAGGCGCTGAAAGTTACAGGGTCAAAACTCAACGCGGCACTGCATCATGCGTGCCAGCACCCCAAGGAAAACCCAATGCCGGAAAAAAAGGTCATCGCTGTAGTTGGCGCCACGGGAGCGCAGGGTAGCGGGTTGGTCCGCGCCATCTTGAATGACAAGGCGGGAAATTTCACCGTGCGGGCCCTTACCCGCGACTCTGGCTCCGAAAAGGCGAAGGAGTTGGAAAAGTCAGGCGCCGAAGTGGTTGCGGCCGACGTGGACGACGTCGCCAGCCTGAAACGCGCTTTTCAGGGTGCTTACGGAGCATATTGCGTGACCTTCTTCTGGAACCATTTTTCCCCGGAGAAGGAATTGGCCAATGCCGCTGCCATGGCCGAAGCGGCGAAGCATGCCGGCTTGCAACATGTTATTTGGTCCACGCTCGAAGACACCCGGCGCTGGGTGCCGCTCACTGATAATCGCATGCCCACACTCATGGGCAAGTACAAGGTTCCCCACTTTGACGCCAAGGGCGAATCCGACCACCTCTTCGTCAACCTCGGTGTTCCCACGACTATTATGTTGACTTCCTTTTATTGGGACAACTTCATTCATTTCGGCATGGGCCCAAAAAAGGGAGCGGATGGAAAACTGGCGATCACACTTCCGATGGGTGACAAGAAACTCCCGGGGATTGCCGTTGAGGACATCGGGAAGTGCGCTTACGGGATCTTCAAGAGAGGTCATGAACTCATTGGCAAAACTATTGGTATTGCCGGCGGGCACTTAACCGGCTCCGAAATGGCCGCCGCCTTCAGTCGGGCGCTGGGTAGGGAAGTGGTTTACAACGCAGTTCCCCCGGAAGTTTACCGCGGCTTTGGGTTCCCCGGCGCCGAAGACCTTGGCAACATGTTCCAGTTTAAGTGCGATTTTGAAGAGTATTATTGTGGCGCGCGTGACCTTAAACTCGCACGGAGCCTGAACCCGTCACTCCAGACATTTGATCAATGGCTCGCGCAGAATAAGAGCCTGATCCCGATAGAATAGATCTCCTCAGGCCGCCCTCGAGGGGACTAAACACCACCGTGTAGTCTGCCTAACGCCCACGCCGCATGTTCTCGCACTAATGTATCCTGGCTGCCCGCTGCGGCTTCCAGCCAGGGGATGAATCGGCGATCACCGGAATTCCCCATCACCACGCACAGATTACGCAGCCAGCCTCGGTATTTCGCGCGCTTAACGGGCGATCGCGCAAAGACCCGCTTAAAATCCTCTTCGGTGATTGACGCCAGGTTTTCCAAGGTAGGATTGCAAAGCGAAAATTGCTCAGTGGATGAGAGTTGATGGGCTGGTTCGTCATCAACTGCCGGTTCAGCAATCGATTTGATTTCAAGCTGCATAGGTTGGAACTCGGGAAGGTCGGTCGTCGCCACGCTCCTCTGCGTAGAACCAGCGCCTAAGGCATCCTGGCGTAAAGCATCTTCCCGCAACGGGCCACTAACCACGGACAACGGGCGGCCATTCCAAGGGCAAACATCCTGGCAAATGTCGCAACCGAAGATATTCTTTCCAATCGCCGTCCGAAATTCCTCCGGAATGGTCCCTTTGAGTTCGATAGTGAAATAGGAGATGCAACGCGACGCATCCATCACGTAAGGCTCAACCAGTGCTCCGGTGGGGCAAGCTTCCAGGCAGCGGGTGCAGGAGCCGCAGCGGTCCGGCGCGGGCAGGTCCAATTTCAATTCCAGATTGGTAAGGATCACTCCTAGAAAGAACCAGGACCCCTTCTGTTCGTTAATGAGGCATGTGTTCTTGCCCATCCACCCGATCTCTGTGAGTCGGGCGAAGGCTCGCTCCAACACGGGCCCGGTATCCACGTAAACTCGTGTCTCCACATTGGGCGTCAGTTTTTCAACGGCTGCCCTCAGTTGTTCCAACTTGCCGCGGATCAAATCGTGGTAGTCCTTCCCCCAGGCATAACGAGAGATCCATGCTCGCGGTTGCACGCGTTTTGGCGGAGTGCCGCCCAATGGCTGGACCGATCCATCCTCGGCAGTTTCGAAGACGTCAGTGGAATAAGGGTGGGAAGTGCTGTAAGTCAGCCCAACGCAAATAATGGATTTTACTGAGGGCAGGACTCGACTCGGATCTTCGCGCCGGGGATCCGCAAGGTAGTGTATCTCTCCGCCGAATCCCTTTTTGACCCACTGTGGGAGGAATTCCAAATCCTTGAGGGCCGAGGGCGGGGCGATCCCGACCAGGTCAAACCCAACCTCAAAGGCATGTCGTTTGATGGTGCTCGCCAGCAGCATGGACAGTCATGTTAACCCGGCGAGAGTTCGTGTCAAAAGCAGTTATTGGGCCTGCGGAAGGAAAGCGAAAAAGCCACGTCCGCTTTCCCTCTTCTCGACCTGCTTCCATGCTCCTAGTGGCCGAAGAATTTCTCCAATTTTTCAACCTCACGCTCCGCCAAATCCATATATTTCTTCGCCGCTACAGGATCCCCGGCATTCATTGCCGCGTCGAATTTATTCATGTACATCTTCATGCGGGTCTGTGAGGCAGAAATATCAGAGCGCAAGTTGTCGCCTCCGGCGGCCATTTGCTTGCGCAGGTTCTCCACATCATTATTCTCGGTCTGGGCGCGGACCGCCAGCTTGTCATGCTGATCTGTAAGTTCTTCAAGTTCCTGCGCGCTCACGGCTTTGTTCTCTGCCGGAGGCTGCGCGACCTGGCCTGCCCCACCCGGCACAGGGGACGAAACGACCTGCCCTCCCCCCGCCGAATTCGGAGGAGTAACTTGGTTCATGGGGGATTTGTTTTCAAAGTGAGCCACGCGCCCACCCCGATTTGCCGGATTCCCGGTGGAAGGCAATCCAGAAGAGGCGCTAACTGAAGTTCCCGGTCCCACGGAAGCAGGTCCGCCATTACTTCCGGCAGGTCCGCCATTGGACAACGTTGCGCCAGTGGCCGGAGAGGTCGAAGTGGTGGAGGGACTCGTCGAACCGGTAAGCCCCGGCGCGCTGGAGTCGACCGTCGGGCTGTTAGGCGCACCAGTACTGGGCGCAGCGGGCGTAGTCACCTGGGCTGTTTGATCTCCACTGGCATGGGTCTTCATGAAGCGGGGAAGTTGCGTTGCGGCCAGCACAATGATCGCCAAGACAATCAAAGCCCCCAGTGTCATGTAGAGCCCGCGATATCCTTTGGAACTGGCGGGCGCGGGGACGCCGTGGGAAGAATCCGGCGGCGGGACCGCC
>JARLGN010000032.1 GCA_031292775.1 Acidobacteriota bacterium
GACGGTCAAGGCGAATTCCGCCGAAAGAAAACGCGTGTCGTAGCCGACGATCAGGCCGCGCTTGGGTTCGCTTTCTTCGCAGACATACTGGGCGATGGCTGCCGCCACCCTTCGCACGTTGGCAAAGGTGAAGTCGTCCGCGATAAGGCCGCGCCAACCGTCGGTACCAAACTTGATTTTATCCATGTTGCTCCAGTGACAAGTGACGAGTGACAAGTGACAAGCGATCACATCCACAAATCATCGGCGTCGCCTTGGTTTGCTCGTCACTTGTCACTCGTCACTTGTCACTTCTCGATTCTAAAGCAGCCCCTGAAACCCGGCCTTCTCCAGCGCTTGGACCGCCTTGCCCACTTCCTGGGAATGATCGCGCGCGCAAATCAGTACCGCGTCATCCGTTTCCACAATGACAAGGTCATGGACGCCCACGGTCACCACGAACTTTTTCCTGGCGACAATCATATTGCCGCGCGAATCCAGGCACAGGCTGCGCTCCGGCCGGACGTTGGCCTCTTTGTCCTTTTTCGACAGGTCGTAAACCACTGCCCAACTGCCCACATCGTTCCAACCGATGTCGGCGGCGACGGCATGGATGTCAGGGATTTTCTCCATGATGGCATAGTCGATGGAAATCTTCTCGAATTTGGGGAAAAGGCGGCGAAAGGTCTTGGGCGATTGAGCACCGCCTGCCGCGGCCAAGCGCGCCAGTTGATCTGCCATCCGGGGTTGATACCTGGCGAAATTTTCAAGCAAGGTGGAAGCCCGCCAAATGAACATGCCGCCATTCCAGAGGTAACGCCCGGAGGCCACGTAGCGGCGGGCGAGCGCGAGCGGCGGCTTCTCCGTGAATTTTTCCACCGCGAATATTTCCTGCCCGAAAATGCGCGCCTCGCGG
The DNA here is from genome assembly GCA_031292775.1 of Acidobacteriota bacterium. Taxonomy (GTDB): domain Bacteria; phylum Acidobacteriota; class Terriglobia; order UBA7540; family UBA7540; genus Bog-366. Next base: position 896 of record JARLGN010000032.1, read on the forward strand.
GGGCCGACACGCACATATCCAAAGCCAGTATCAGGCCGGGTGGGCTTCAAGCCGATCACCACCGACCTCCCCTGCGCATCCGCGGTTTCGCAGCCGGCGCGCAGCACGCGAAGAAACTCAGCCGGCTTGGCAATAATGTGGTCGGCCGGCAGCACCAACATCAGACCTTGCGGGTCCCGGCGCAGAATTTCGTGCGCGGCCACTCCCAGTGTGGGCGCGGTATTGCGCGATGCCGGCTCGGCCACGATCTGCGCGCGCGGAACCTGCGGCAGTCGCCGGCGAACTTCCCTTAAAACGAGCTCGCTGGTGTAAATGTAAATGCGCTCGGGGGGAACCAGGGGGCGCAACCGCTCCACCGTCTGTTCCAGAAGTGTGCCGTGGCCAAAGAGTTCGAGTAATTGCTTGGGATGCTTGCGGCGGCTCAGGGGCCAGAAGCGCGTTCCACTACCTCCGGCCATCACAACCGCATAGGTGTTAGGAAAGACCGATTGTCGCGCCATGAGACCTCACTCGAAAACAATCTGGCGGATTTTCTCTGCTGGAATACCTCGCCGCTTTAACGGCTCGCGGAAATCCCTGTCAAGGTCAGGCACGTAGAATTTTAGAAACTTGGTGTCGAGGCCCGGCACCATGCGGTAGGCACCAGCGGCGGGCGGAATCAGCCAGGTGTCGCCGGCGCGATAGCCCAACCATCCCGCCTCATTTTCAATGCGGCCATCGCCTTCCAGGATGGAAAGGACTTCCACCTTCTCCGGTGAGCTGAGGAAATTCGCCGTCTGCAGGACGCGCAATTCCTCCAGGGCGAAATAGCGGCTGGCGAGAACAAACCGGCGCGAGCCGTACTTCTCTTTGCATTCGAACCGGGGCAGGTCGCGCAGGGGCGGCATTTCCGGACGGATGACCTCAAGCCCTTTTTCAAGGTGAAGCGGGCGTGGCTTTCCATCCAGGCCAGGCCGGCCAAAGTCATCCAGTCGATAGGTAAGGTCGGAGTTTTCCTCAACCTCGAACAGCAGCAAACCCGGCCCCAGCGCATGGACGATTCCCGGGGGCAGGAACACCGCTTCCTCCGGCTCCGGCCGGAAGTTTTGCAGGCAGTCGCGTGAGGTTCCGCCCTTGAAGGCGGGAAGCAACTGTTCCTTCGTCACGCCGGGCTTCAACCCGATCAGAATCGCCGAGTCGGGATCCGCGGTAACGAAATACCACATCTCGCACTTGCCCAGGCTCCCGGGATCGTGAATGGCCGCATAAGCGTCGTCGGGATGGACCTGCACGGAAAGCCAGTCGCTGGTAAAGATGTATTTGGCGAGAAGGGGAAAACGGCGGCCGGGCCAGGATGTTCCGTGCAACTCCGGCCCGTACTTTTCTGAAGCCGCGGCAAGGGTCATTCCCGCCGCGGGGCCGTTCATGAAGCGTGATTCATCATCGGTAACCCACACTTCGCCGATGCGCTGATTGGCAAATTTTCCGCCGCCCCCCGGTGGGGAGTCCGGCATGTCGAAGAGCGGGGACAAATCCCGCCGCCCCCATATTTTTGGCTTGAAGATATTGGAGATTTGAATAGGACTGTTAAAAGTAGACATAGTTGGGTTAGAGGGTAGTGACAAGTGACAAGTGGCGAGTGACAAGCACGCACTTCAACCACCATGAGCACTTGTTCGTGTCGGCCGGGCGCCCTTGCTGTTCTTCATCTTGCTCGTTACTCGTCACTTGTCACTCGTCACTGTACTTCAAATTTGGCGAAAAACGCCGTCATCCGCCTTAACCCCTCATCAATATGCTCCAGGGAAGCGGCGTAGGAAAGGCGAATATGGGGTTGAGTTCCAAATGCCGGGCCCGGAACAACCGCCACATGCGCTTCGTCCAGGAGTCTTTCCGCCAGCACGGTGGTGTCCGCCAGGCCATCCCGGTTCAAGTATGCGGAGATGTTCGGATAGGCGTAAAACGCGCCCTGCGGCATCATGCAAGTGATTTGGGGAATGGCGCGCAAACCTTCCACCACACGGTCGCGGCGACGGCGGTACTCGGCCAGCATGGCACGCACGGAATCCTGCGAGGCGGTCAAGGCCTCCACGGCGGCTTTCTGCGCAATCGACGTGGGGTTGGAAGTCGAATGGCTCTGAAGCTTCAGCATGTTGGCAAGAAGCCTGGTGTTACCCAGGGCATACCCCACGCGCCAGCCCGTCATGGCATAAGTTTTGGATAGCGAACCCACCACCACAAGATGCTCGCGATCCGTCGAACTCCCCAGAGAAAATGGCGCGTCGTCATAGAGAAAATGACAATAGCACTCGTCCGACATCAAGAGCACTTTATGCCGCGCTGCCACGTCCAGGAGCCGTTCCATTTCCTGGCGCGGAACCGCAGCACCGGTGGGATTGTTGGGCGAATTCACCACGATCATCCTGGTGCGCGGAGTTATGAGCTTTTCCACGGCATCAGCCCGGACAGCGAAATTCTCCGCCTCGTCCGTTTCCAGAAACACGGCCTTGCCGCCGGCATAATTGATGATATCGAGGAATGAGACCCAGTAAGGAACAGGCAGGATAACTTCATCCCCTTTGTTGATCGTGGCCACCACGGCCTCAAAAATGGCCTGCTTGCCCCCCACGGTTACCAGGCACTCTTCCGGGGTGTAGTTAGAGCCAAAGTCCTTGGCGTGCCGGTTGACCACGGCTTCCTTTAATTCGCGTGTGCCACCGGTGGGTGTGTATTTGGTAAAGTTCTCTTCCAGGGCATGGATGGCGGCCTGCTTGATGTGATCAGGCGTGGGAAAGTCGGGTTCGCCGGCGCCAAAGTCCACCAGCTTAACGCCATTGGCGCGCATCTTATCCGCCTTCTGCAACACTGCGGCAGTGGGCGAAACCGAAATCCGCGAAATTCTCTCGGAAAATTGCATCCTTTACTCCAAGGAGCTGGAAGTTAGGAGTGAGAATGGAATGGCGAAGATCCGTTCCTCTCGCTTCCAGCTTTTCGCTCCTCACTTCTATTTCTTGCCCTGAAAAACCTTTTGATGAAGGCGTGCTTCCACCAGCGGGGGAACCAGGCAGGTAACTGTTCCGCCGTGCTGATAGACCTCCCGCACCAGGCGTGAGCTGACGTAGGTGTAAGCGAGAGCAGGCATCAGGAACACCGTTTCCAAATCCGGCGCAAGTTTGCGATTCATCAGGGCCATTTGCAGCTCATATTCGTAGTCCGTGAAGGCCCGGATGCCCCGCAAGATGACCTTTGCCTGCTTCTGCCGCGCGTAATCCACCAGCAACCCGCTGAACGTATCCACCGAAACATTAGGGATCGCATGGGCCGTTTCCCGAAGCATTTCCACGCGCTCCGGAACGGTAAATAGCGGATTCTTTTCGAGATTGGTCAGCACCGCCACGATCAGCCGATCAAAAAGCTGACTGCCTCGCTCGATCAAGTCGAGGTGACCATTCGTGATCGGGTCGAAAGATCCGGGATAAATTGCAAGAATCTCAGCCATGAAGTACGCGATCGAAAATGCCCGAACTATGTACAAGCTTACAATTCATTCTAGCGTTTGAGCTGGAAAGTTGTAAACGAGATTCTGGACAACAGTCGGGGATAGGTGCGGGTCCAGGCGCAATCATCTGCCTTTTAACGCTCCACGCCAGCATTGGCCATCGGTCAGGCTGGTGAAGAAGGCAATGTTTGTGCCACCCAATAGGCAAGTCCTGGTTGCTTTTATACAGGCGACATAAATGCTTGCGCATCCGGTTGTAGCGGCCGTCTCTGACCCCCGTCGTCCCGATAGATCAGGACGCTACAATTTATGTCGCGCTGTCTAGATCATTATCCTCCGGCAGGGCCGGGGAAGCTGTGAAAAAATACGATCTTCACCACTGAGGCACGGAGACGCAGAGAAGAAAACTTTGGTTTCATGGCTCTGCATTGCAATACTGTAAATTCTTGCTATCTTGACAAGCATTTGGTGGGCAGAGCGTTGCGGCATCTTCCGCCGGGTTAAGACAAGTCATCGTTTTAGCCTGCGCGAAGTGCCTTGGAGTGCGGCGGCTCGACGCCGCCTTGGAACGGGGATCGATGTTATTTGGATCGGGATTAAATCTTGAGGGGTACAGACACCGAGAAAGGCGGCGTCGACCGCCGCACTCCAAGGCGCTTCGCGCGCCAGGCTTGCATGAGGTGCCTATTCCCTCCCAGCTTGTCTCCATGACTTTGAGGGGCTGTTTAGTTGCGGCCCCGCCGCGCTACGCCGCTCGCCGCTTAAGGCCATCAGGCGGCATGGGAAAGCGTTTCCGGAGAATCTTCCGGGAGGATTTCAAACGTGGTCTCGATTTTGGCGGTTTTGGAGATCATCGCGCCCACCGAGCAGTACTTGGTCTCGGAAAGGTGGATCGCGGCCTTCACGGCTTCCGGGTCGATTTGGCCGCGCAGGCGGTGCTTGATCTCCACGCGAGTGAAGAAGGCCGGCGGCTCGGGATTCTGGTCGGCGCGCACTTCAATGTCGTAACCCGTCACCTTCTGCCGCTTCTTGCGCAAGATGCTGATCACATCAAAAGCCGTGCAGCCTCCCAGCGCCAACAGGGCAAATTCGATGGGCTTGGGCCCGCTGTGACCGTCCGCATCGTCCATTACGAACGCGTGGCCGGTGCCAGACGTCGCCACAAATTGCCTGCCAGTGCCTTCCACGGTGGTCAAACTCAATTTACCTTCAATCATAAGTCACCTCAAAATTCTTCGGCTCTCGATGCGCCGCAATCCCCGGCGAGGAGGAAAAGGAGAGCGGAACTGCCAACGCCAACGCCAACATCGGCTCAAGTGGACTGACGAAGGCATTTCCCTCACCCCGAAGAGATAAATGCAATTTACGGGGCGAAGTAACAGAAAAAGTTTGAAAGCGCCCGAACTACGACATAACGACCGAGTAATTCTGAAAAGAGTGCTCCAACCTGACCCGAACGTCAGACATTCGCCGGCGACCACCAAAGTATGACATTGTGTCGTTTTACCCTGTCCGGCGGATGTGCAACCCGTAACTTCCTGATTAAAGGGCTAAGGCTGGTGATGAATGCTTTTAAGCCGAAGCAATACCGTACAACTGATTGTCAAGCAAATTTCCCGCGGGCTCGGCCACTCTGGGCAAAGTGGGCGTTGCGAATTTGGGTTATACTGGCGCTGGACTCACCGGGCAGCATCTTACCGCGCGACATCCCACTCTTGTCACGGGGGTGAGTCTTGGCACATTTGAAAAGTCGGGAAGGAAAGGACTCCGGTTTGGCATTCGAAATCATCGACATTCGCCGATTTGAGCCCAAGGAGTTTGCAAACCTTATTGAAGCTGAATCGCGTGCCTGGAACGACTCACTGCGTTGGGACTTTGCCGCTTCGGCGCGCGTCATCAATGCTTGCCTGCGCGACAAACGGCTTTCCGGCTACGCCCTGGTGGACGAAGGAAAGATTCGTGGCTACTGTTTCTTCTTCTACGATGGGGAAAAGGGGATTATCGGCGACCTGTTTGTGCATCCGGATCTGGCGGGCCGCGGTCATGAGCGCGAATTGTTGGAACACGCGCTGGAGACTCTGATGGGCACGCCCGGCCTGCGCCGCATTGAAGCGCAGCTTCCCCACTACGAGCGGGAGGAACTGGAGTCCTGCTTCCAGTCGCGCGGGTTTCAGAGTTTTCTCCGCCGCTTCATGAGCCTTTCCCTGGATGGGCGCCGGCGGCTGACGGCGTCGAATCAACCCGCGGAGACAGCGGCGTCAGCGCCCTGGGTGCGCGAGGGCATTGAACTGATTTCCTGGGATAAGAAGTTTAATGATGATGCGGCAGAGATGCTTTACCAATCCTACCGCCAGCACGTCGACGCGCTCATCAACGATCAATACGCTTCCATCATGGGAGCGACGCGGCTGGTGGAAAATATCTTCCACAATCAGGGGTGCGGTGAGTTCCTGGGGCGGGTGTCGCGCATGGCGGTGCATCAGCCTACGGAGACGCTGGCGGGAATCCTCACTGTGACCTGCGTTCGCCCCCGCACTGCACATATTCCACAGGTGGGGGTGGGTCCGAATTTCCAGGGATTGGGCGTGGGCACGGCAATGATGGACGCAGCGTTTCAGGACCTTGCCAAGGATGGCTTTGAGCAGGTTACGTTGACCGTCACAGACGCCAACGCCGGCGCCGTGCGGCTCTACCGGCGGTTGGGATTTGAAACCTTCAAGACCTTCGGCGCGTTCATCTACACTCGCGATGAAATCTTATAAGCCGCACGCGAGGCCAACATCAGGGCGATTACTTCCCCTTGGCTTTGAGCAAGTCCTTCAACTCGTCCATGAATTCACGGACGTCCTTGAAGTCCAGGTAGACGGAAGCAAAACGCACGTAGGCGACTTTGTCGAGCTTCTTCAACCGGCTCATGACCAGTTCACCGAGTTCGGTTGCCGGACGCTCGCGGTCAGGTGATTCCGCCACGTGCGATTCAATCTCGTTCACCATCTCCTCAAGCTTGCCCATGGGAACGGGACGCTTCTCGCAAGCCTTGAGCAAGCCTGCCAGGATTTTCTGCCTGTCGAACTTCTCCCTCCGGCCATCTTTCTTGACGACCATGTAAGGGATTTCGTCGATGCGTTCGTAGGTGGTGAAGCGCCGGCGGCATTTCTCGCATTGGCGGCGCCGGCGGATGGTGTCACCGATCTTCGCCTCGCGAGAATCCACAACTTTGTCTTCGACGTGCCCGCAGAATGGACATCTCACGTTAGTGGTTCACCTCAGTAACCGGATGGTCGGACGATCTGGTGAACAATCAGCAACCCGCGTTGAGTTGGTTTTTGTTTACCCGACCACCTGATCGTCGGATCTCTCGATAAAAAATCGCGCTAGATTCCCCCCAAAGTCACGGCCTTCTCTTCTTCTTCGGCAATGGCTTCCAGCTTGCGAATTGACAATCCTTCGTGGATCAAAAAGATGAGCCCCAGTACCAGAGTGGGGACCAACTGAATGATCCACACCAGAATGCCGGCCCCTGTGGCGGGCTCCGCCTTGATATTGAAGATCTCGGTCAAAGAAAGAATGATGCCGACCTGATAGCCCCCCCCGACTCCTGGGAGTTGCACCAATAGGCCCAAGGCCGCGCAGAAGAGCGTCAGGCCGGCGGCCAACCAAGGCAGGTGGCCCATGTGGTGCCGGAAGCTCTTAAACGTCAGCCAGAACATGGTGGTATTAATCGCCCACAGGACGGCGGTCGTCACCACGCTGCCCGCCAACCCTTTCCAGTCGCGAATCACGCTCAGGCCCTCGACGAAGGAGCGGAGGAAACGAGCAAAAGCGCCCAGAGCGCGCTCCGGCAGGAAAGCAAACAGCTTAAGGGCCAAGGCGGTCATCCTCGCCGCCTTCAAGCGAAAGAACACCAGACCCAAAATCAGCAGGCCTGTAAGTCCAAAGAGCACGTGCCCCCACCTATGCATCTCGTGCAGGGCGAAGACTCCTTGCGGCGTGTCCGGGTTCACCGGTTCGGAGTAAATAGCGGCGGCGAAGAGAATAACCATGGCGATGGTGTCAAATACCCGCTCAAGCAGCCACACCGCGATCATGGAACTCATGGGGACGTTCTCTTTTTTGGCGATGTAGGCGGGACGAACCAGTTCGCCCGGGCGGCCCACTAGGAAGATGGAACTGAAACCCAGGATCTGCCCCACATACAAAACCCATAAGGATGCAGCTTTGATAGGGCGCATGAAGAACTGCCATCGGGCCGCCCGCACAAGGAAAGAGAGGTAAACACTGAGGATTGCCAGCAGCAGGTAGCCTGGACTCGCCCCTATGATCGAGTGCCAGAGGCGGTCCCAGCGGAAATTGCGCCACTCCGGGTTCCGGCTCAGGTTGTAGAAGATCAGGACGATTACGAAGGTCCCCGCTGCCAGCCACGCCCACCGCCCCCATGATTTTTTCATAGATTGGATCCGCCAACGTTCTTCCGAGCAAAACTATCCGAAGGGTATCCGGAAGTCAAGCAAAGGACGCCATATCCTACGCCCTTGCTTAGCTTTCACCCAGCACCCGTTGATAACAGTCGTGAGTGTGCCGGTCAAAGCAAACGAAGAATACCTTTTCGATGGCGGGGTTCTTCGCCAAGAAAGCGCCGACCTCCCGCACGGCAATGCGCGTCGCACGTTCCAACGGAAATCCATAGATGCCGGTGCTGATGGCGGGGAAGGCCACGCTGCGGATGCCGGTCTTGACCGCTATTTCGAGCGACCGCCGATAGCAGTTTCCCAATAGTTCATCTTCGAAATTATTTCCGCCGCGCCACACGGGGCCCACGGTGTGGATGACCCACCGTGCTAGGAGACGATAGCCCTTCGTCAGCCTGGCATCGCCGGTGGGGCAACCCTGCAAGGTGCGGCATTCTGCCAGGAGTTCCGGCCCTGCGGCGCGATGAATCGCTCCGTCCACACCGCCCCCGCCCAATAGCGAGGTATTCGCCGCGTTCACTATGGCGTCGACCGATTGCGCCGTGATATCACCCTCGACAATTTCCATGGTTTTGTTTTGCATAGTGTTGATTGTCATCTCCCGTTATTCTCACTGCATTGGGGCATTCTGAGGGACCAATCGGAAGGGGGGGATTACGCAAAGGCTGTTCACTTAAGTTTGTTGGTCCCGACTCGACCCCCTCACCCCCGGCCCCCATAGGTGCTAGGATAAGCACGCTTGGCAGCCAGCCGTGGGCCAGATGACCACACCCGTTACATGGGCTTTCGAGCATTGCGAAGCGTTATTTTAACGCCATTCGGAGCCGGGGTGAATGTGGTACTGGGAAATTAGAACGGCGTGGACCCGGCTGGGGGAAAACAGTGCAGTTCTTCGCGATATGGATAAACCCGGAATTGCCACGATTGGTCAAGAAAGCCCAATGCAAGACGTGTGACTTTTTGTCCTTGACTGCGCAATTCGGTGGCGGTCTAATCTAGCTATGACCGGGGGTTAAACCCGGCTTGTTGGAGAAAAACAATGGTTCGCTACTCCCGGCGTGATTTCCTGAAGACTGGACTTGCGGCTGCGGCGCTGGCCGGTGCTGGAAGCTTTGCGTTGAAGGCGGCACGCGAAACGGCGACGGATTGGGTAACGCTCGGGAAATCCGGTGTAAAGGTAACGCGGCTCGCCTTTGGCACCGGTACCATGGGCGGCAGAGTGCAGCGCGAGTTGGGGCAGGACCAATTTACCCGGCTGGTCCGTTATGCTTACGACCGCGGCATCCGCTTTTTTGAGACCGCTGAGTCTTACGGCGACATGCACAGGATGCTCGGCGTCGCGCTGAATGGCATTCCGCGGGACAGCTACCGGCTGATGTCAAAGATCACGACGCACGGTGATGCGGATCCACAGCAGAAGATCGATGAGCTGCGCAAACTCGCCAATACCGAGTACTTTGACGTGATGCTGCTGCACTATCAGCACACGGCAACGTGGCCCGCAGACAGCCACCGGTGGCAGGACGGCATTGCGGAAGCCCAGGCCAAACATGCGGTCGTCGGACGGGGGGCGTCGGTGCACGGGCTCCCGGCGTTGCGCAAGTTCCCGGAAAATGATTGGCTGCAGATTGCGATGATCCGGATGAATCATAAGGGCGTGAAGATGGACGCCGAGGACTACGCCACGGGCGGATTGGGGGATGTTGACGAGGTCACCACGCACGTGAAACAGGTCCGCAAAGACGGGATGGGCATCATCAGCATGAAGCTGGTGGGGGAGGGTACGTTCACCACCCGTGAGGACCGCCAGGCGGCAATGCGGTACGCCTTCCGGAAGGCAGGAGTTGATTGCGTCACGGTCGGCTACAAAAGTACGGCAGAAATTGACGAGGCCATTGA
>JARLGN010000212.1 GCA_031292775.1 Acidobacteriota bacterium
ACGTTGATGACCAACCTGGCGTTGCAGTTGGCGCTGGCCAAGCAGGGTATTGGACTGATGCGCACCGCGGTGGGCGACAAGTACGTTTTGGAAGAAATGCTGCGCTCAGGAATTTCGTTGGGCGGAGAGCCTTCCGGCCACATCATCTTCTCCGACCTTTCCCTCGCGGGTGACGGCATGATCACGCTGCTGGAAGTCCTGCGCCTGATGGCCGAGACCCAACAGCCTTTGGGCGAGTTACTGCGCGGCTACCAACCCTTCCCGCAATTGATTCGCAACGTGCGCGTACGGGAAAAGCCACCCTTGGATTCCATTCCCAGCGTCGCCCTGGCCATCACGGAATGCTGCCTGGAGTTGGGCGAACGCGGGCGCGTGGTCGTGCGCTATTCCGGCACGGAATCCCTGGCGCGCGTCATGGTGGAAGGCGAGGAAGCACCCGCGGTGGAGGACCACACTGCGCGCATCGCCACAGCCATTGAGGCGGCGCTGGGAACGTTTAAGAATTGAGTGATTTAGGAGATTGAGGGATCGGGCCATCGGGCCATTGGGTCATTGAATCATCAAGGTATTGACCAGTTTCTTGATTTGGCGATTGCGATGGGCCTGAGGATTTCAATCTTCAAATCGCTAAATCACAAATCACCCAATGACCCCATAACCTGGTGGCCCGATGACTCCGTCCCCAGGCTTTGCTACACTGTCGCCGATGAGCAATCCGTTTAACGTCCTCAAGCCCTGGAAGCCCGGCGACACTCGCGAGGTCCCGGAGCGCAAGCTAAAGCAAGTCCGCCTGGATGGAAAGCATGACTCCTACTCACAAACCTACGAAATTGACGGGCATCAATGGAAGATTCAGGGGCAGCTCAGCCATCCGTCGGGAGAGACCATTTATACACTCGTGTGTGTTAGTGGATGAGATCCTGTCGTAGGGCCGGGTTTTAGCCCGGCCTACGCCGCCATGAAAGACGATGCTACAAGTACCTTTGCATTAGCAACCTTGACCCGAGGGTTTACATCCTATCGGCTATCAACCAACGCGCAGTAGAAAGAAGGCGCATCATGAAAGCAATCACTCTCTCAATCTTGATGCTGGCGTTTGCCATCTCGGGTATTGCCCAGACCCCGGGAGGGCCGGTGGGTCCGGCGACTCCACCACCGCCCGAGGCTCCCGCCGAACCCGCAAACCCGGTGGCTCCGCCGCCTGCGGCTCCAGCACAACCGGCAAGCCCGGCTGCCAGCGTTGCGACTGTACCCACGGACTCACCTATCGCGATCGCCAACTCGAAAATCGTGGTGCCCGGCGATACGACAATTCCCATGATTCTGCTGAACACCATCAATACCAAGTCAGCCTACGTGGGTGAAACCATCTATTGCGAATCCATCTTCCCCATTACCGTGGCGAACCACATCGTCATTCCCAAGGGGACTTCGATTCGCGGTACGGTGACGCAGGTAGTTCGGCCCGGGCACGTCAAAGGCCGCGCCCAGATTGGCCTACGATTTGACCAGTTGATTCTTCCCAACGGCACCACCCGGCATTTGCGCGCAACGCTTTCGGGCTTTGGCAGCGCGGGCGATGACAAGTTCAAGCCCAATGAAGGGAAGATCGAAGGGGGAGGGTCCAAGGGCAAAGACGCGGGAACCGTGGCTCGAACCACCGCTTCCGGCGCTGAGGTTGGGACCATTGTGGGTGCCATGAAGGGAAATTGGGGAGAGGGACTGGGTATTGGCGCCGGAATCGGAGCGGCTGCCGGCGTAGCGATACTACTGGCCACTCGCGGCAAGGATGTGGTGCTGCCGCACGGCACCAGCCTGGAACTGCAACTCAGCCAGCCTGTGAGTTTCGATCGCGAAGAGGTGCAGTCGCCCTCACATTACGATAATGGTCCTATGCTGCCTCCTGTCGAATACGGACCGCGGAATTAATTCCCGGGGCGGGCGGGGAAGAGAATTGGATACCCTTCGGAATCTCGCAAAATACTCAGGCCTGCGGTTCTACGAGCACAAAAGACTTCGGAGGTAAGCAAAATTCCGTGACGGCTTACTCTTCGTAGCGCCGCCGTCCCGGCGGCATTTTCCGGTGCCGGCAGGATGCCAGCGCTACGCTGTGTCACTCACCTCAGTAGGTGGTCGTAGACTGCCGACACAGCAGCGCTCGAGAATATACTTTGCAGGATTCAATAGGCGGGGGTGGCTGGGACCGGCCGTAAAGGCGGCGACGCCCATACACAACAATCCCCTCGTACTAAGGGGCTGACTGGCGTTTTGGGCGTCCGCGCGATTACGCGTTCCCAGAAAGCGAAGACTCGCCAAACACTACCGACTGCAGGCCAGTAATCTCAAACTTCTTCCGGCAGCGCGGATTCTTGCACATCATAAAGTCATCAAGGCGCGTCATGTAAGATTGCGCTTTGGCGAACTTTGCGCGGTCGCGTTCATCCGCATTCCCGCGCAGCGCCTTCCTTTTTTTGCGCACTAACCATCGCACTTCATACGTGTCTGATTGCCGGCAGTGCATGCAGGAGAGATTGGCGGGCTTCCGGGCTTGGCTCTCTTCAAAAAAGTCTCGTTCATCCATAATGAAATTATTGTAGCCGGAATTAAGCGAGAAGGCCACTGCGGTGTTGGGGGGAATCTTAACGGCGGCTTTATGCCGCCATTTGGCAGGGTAGAATCGCAGCTACGGCATCAAATTGCCCCGCTATGGTTGGGCGGCGCCTCAGTCGGGAAGTATCCATCCCTTGGCTCCGCGATTGTCCGTTGTCACCGGGTAGATGCGGGCTTTTACCTGTTTCTCGGACAGGGTCCTTTGGATCAACTCTCCGATGGTGTCGGTTTCGCCGCGCGTAAAAGCCAACAGCGATGGCCCCGCGCCGCTCAAACAGACTCCCAGCAAGTCGGGATGCTTTAAGGCAAGCACTTCAGGCAGGCCAGGCACCAGATGGGAGCGGAAGGGTTGATGCCAGCGGTCGTCGAAAAAGCAGCGGTGCAAATCCGCCTTGCCGGAAAAGAGTTGCGCGGTAAGCACCGCGGCGCGCTGCAAATTATGGACAGCGTCCGCCCGCGAATAATTGGCGGGCAAAACCTTGCGCGCTTCTTCGGTGGGCAAGGCGTAGTCCGGCACCACCAGAACCAGGCCCAGCGGTTCCGGCACCGGGCACGAA
>JARLGN010000213.1 GCA_031292775.1 Acidobacteriota bacterium
GGTTTAGAGCGGCCAAACGACGCCACGGGGAAGCCCCCCAGGAAGACGACCCCCGCTGACAGTCTCCCGGATTTTACTGCGACTCAGCCTGGAGCTTCCTGCCGATGGCAGCTCGGCAGGCCCCTCCAGCCCTTTCGCCAGTGGCTCTCGGAAGAGCACGGTTTCTTGCCCTGAGCACCTTTTGCGAAGGGCAGCGGTCTCGAAAAGGTCCGCAAATTCAAGGGTTTAACCCCCTCAGGGGTACAGGAGGCTAGCTCGAAGAATTCATGAAATAGCTATCCCCCGCTTCTGATTTGTCACACTCGATGAGCAGCTCAGGTCTGCCGGAACCTGCCTGCACAAGGCCCGGTGGGCTTCAGTTCAGCCATCTAGGTCGAGGTCTGCCTCCCCGCAGCGGCGTGAAAAATCCATCCTGCTTTTAACTGGTTGTAACACCCGGAACCTAGAATCCCCCTCGTTCTGATCCCGGAGCCTCCTTTTCCAAGCTTGGCAAGGCCGAAAAGAACTAAAGATTGAACATCCGAGGGAGGCAACATGCCGCAAATGATCAGCTTTTGCTTTTGTGCCGTGCTTGCGCTCCTTCCTTGCCTGATCGTACCCCGGCTGGCGGGCGCTCGGATGCGGCAGTCAGCACCTTGCGGGTGGCCTCGGGTTCAGCTTTACCCTGCCATTTTGCCTGTTAAAGTAATCCGGCTGGCTTCATGCAAATCGCAAGGCAGGGCGATGGACGATCCAATACTCTAATTAGGGGAAGCACATGCTGCGAGCAACCAAGCAGGATTTCCAGGTTTCCTCTAGAATGTCTTTCCTGGAAGCCGGTCAATTGCTAATAAGAATTCAGCTCACGAAAGAATCCGTGATTCGACGATCCCAGAAAGAACTTCCCGCGGCGATTCGCCAAATGGTGTGCACCCTTCTTCTCGTGCTGGCGGGTTGCCTGTCGCTGCCCGCTCAGAATTTAGTTCTGACCGGCGCGCTCAACGGACGCGTCACCGACCAGAGTGGTGCTGTTGTGCCGGGAGCGTTGGTTTCCTTGCAGAACGTCAGGACCGGCGTGAAACTCTCCGCTGCGACAAATAACACGGGGCTCTACGCGTTTCCGGTGCTCACGCCGGGATCCTATTCCATCACGGCCACTCTCAAAGGTTTTCGCGATGTGCAGTGCCTGGTACAAGTGCTTGTCGGAAACACCACCTCGCAGGACATCCGGCTGCAGGTCGGAGCCGGTGGAGACCGCGTCAGCGTGAGCGGGACTCCACCCCTGCTGCGACCCACGGAATCCTCCGCCAGCACGGTGATGCAGCGTTCGTTTATTGACGAATTACCCCTCAACGGGCGTCGCTACACCGACTTTACCCTGCTTGCACCGAACACCAGTTCGGACGGCGACACCGGCCTGGTGAGCGTCGCCGGACAACAAGGCGGAGAGGACTCCGGATACGCCAATGGCAATGGCTCGAATTCTTTCACCGTGGACGGCACCAACGCCACCAGCAACTACTTCGCTGACATTCTGGGCCGTTACCGCATCCCCTACCTCTATGGCGAGAACGCCATCCAGGAGTTTCAAGTCGCGGTCAGCCCGTACTCCGCAATCTATGGAGGCGGTGCAGGCTTCATCAATACAGTGACCCGCTCTGGCAGCAACGCGTTCCATGGCAATGCGTTCTATTACAACCGCGACTCTGCGTTTGAAGCCAACGACGCCATCTCCAAGGCCAGTGGCTACCCTAAGCCGCAAGATGCCTTGCAGCAATTCGGCGCCGGGCTGGGTGGTCCGATCCTCCGCAACCGCTTATGGTTCTTCGTGGATTATGAACAGCAACTCCGCAACAATCCGATTCCTGTCATCAACACGGCGTTGGCGACGACGCCCGCGAACTTGCCTGTTTTTTTGAATACCTATTTTGGAATTCCGGTCGGCACGGCCCTGCCTCCGCCGAACGGGCCCTTGCCGGTGCCGGGCAGCGATACCTCCGCGGATGTTGCCGCTGACCCGACGAACCCGCAGTATCTCCAGCAAGTGTCGAATACTGTGAACGCGCTGAATTCCAATCTGGGCGTGCAACCCAGAAAGCGCAACGACTTCGCCATCATGTCCCGCCTGGATTTCCAGGCCAGTTCCCGCGACACCCTGTTCCTCAGCTTCAATGTGAACCGCTTTAGCTCTCCCGGAGGCGTCATCACCGACCCTACCGTGGGTGATTACGGGACGCAAACGCTGGCCAACGCCTACGTGCATACCTTCCAAGTCAGCTTGGGCTGGACCCACGCCTTCTCTTCCAAACTCTTGAACGAATTCCACGCCGGCAGTTCGGACGACAACCAGATTTCCACCCCCACCGGCCAGGCTGCCAACTCGCCCACGATCATATTGGATAGTCCCGCCCCTTTCATTCTAGGCAACGCTCCTTTCTCCGTGGGCAGGGTTTTTGAAAGACAGTGGTCTCTGGCCGACCGGGTCGACTTCGTGATTGGCAAGCACACCTTGCAATTCGGTGTGGATTGGAGCCGCGCTTGGGATGCGGACAACAATGATGGCGGCGCGGACCCCAACGCCTCCGTACAGTTCGGGTCGTTCCTCGGCAGCTATGAGTTTCCGAATCTCCAGGCTTTTGCTCTCGGTCAATACACCACCTTCAGTCAGTCTTCGGGAAATCCCACTTTCTCCTTTGCCGTGCCTTACTACGGATTCTACGTGCAGGACACCTTCCGCGCTTTGCCGCAGTTGACGCTGGAGATGGGCTTGCGGGAGGATTTCCAGGTTTATCCGCAGCCGGCGGAAAATCCCGCTTTTCCCCTCACCGGCCAATATCCCAACCAGTTTGTGCGCCTCGCGCCGCGCTTCGGCTTTGCCTGGCAGCCCCTCTCCAAAACTGTAGTGCGCGGCGGATTCGGGCAGTTCTATAGCAACATGAACGGCCTGAACTACCGCAACGCCGTGGTTTCCAACGGGCTGGCGTCACAGCAGTCTTCGGCAAACGCCAGTTACACCGCGGGCCCCCCCGACCAATCGGCGCCCACGTTTCCCAACATCCTCCCGGGTAACTCCCCCCTGTTCGGGGCTTCTGAGGACATTTCCTTCGTCTCTCCGCAGTTGCGCGTGCCCTATGTGTTGCAGGCAAGTTTGCAGATTGAGCGGGAGATTTTCCGCAACACCACTCTCACGATTGGCACCATGTGGAATCACGGCGTGCATCTATTTTCCGGCAGCGCCTATGACTTGAACCTGAATCCCTTGCAAGGCACGACCACCTATGTGGTCTGTCCTCCCGGCACGCAGGTTCTGCCCTGCACCGGGCCCACGATTGCGCTGCCCACCATGGACAGTGGTCTGTTGACCGATGGCCGCATCAACCCCAACCTCGGCCAAATCAACGAACTCATCAGTCCCGGGCAGAACAATTACAATTCTTTGTTCCTTCAGTTGCAGCACCGCATGTCACAAGGCCTCTTATTGCAATTCTCCTACACCTTTGCCAAGAGCCTCATGCGCGATGGCATGGACTTCAACAATCAATTCGACTTCAGCAACACTCAGGGTCCCTCGCTCCTCGACCAGAGGCATCGCATCAGCTTTGCCGCTGTCTACTCGCCCGGGCTGCAAAGACTCACCAGTTCATCCGCAGGACGCGCGTTACTCTCGGACTGGCGGCTGAGCAGCGTCATGGAATTCTCTTCCGGCCGTCCCTATGCCAGTTTGTTGAGTCCCGCGTGCACCAGTTCCACCCTGTCGTTTAGCAATTGCGATGGTGCCAATAACAACCTGAACGACACCGCATTCTTGCAAGATACCGCAAACACGGCGGCGGGCATCAATGGTGGCGGCCCCACGCCGGGGGTCGGCCTGAATTCTTTCTTTGGCCCGTGGTTGGAGAGAATCGATCTCGCGTTGGCCCGCAGTTTCCGAATTAAGGAAGGCAAGGAGCTGCGCTTTGAAGTGCAAGCGTTCAATCTCTTCAATCACGCCAACTACTACGTCCAGAACGGCAACGGCGTCAACCCTCTACAATACAACCCAATTGGAACCTCGCAAGGGCAGTACCCGTGCGGCGATGGCATCTCGCCCAACCAAACCTGCTTTCTGGTGCCCAACTCCGGCCCGGGTAATTTCGGAACGCTGCAGGAAATTAACCCCAACGGCCTTCCCCGCGCATTGCAGTTCTCCGTACGCTTCGCCTTCTAGTCTCCTGTATCATAAATTCGCCAAACAGGGGAAATTGTCATTCCGAGCGAAGCGAGGCACTCTCCTCCATCGCACGTCTTTTGTGCGATGAATCTGCTTTTCTCTCGAATCTTGAAAACAAAAGTAGATTCCTCGAGCCCCGCACTATGGACGCCGCGCGGCTCCGCAACGAATTACTTTTGTCAGCTCATTCGATCTTGAATGGTGCGCCCAACGCGCTGGATGTGCGGCCCGGCGCTGCCGCGAAGATTCTAAAGCCGGTACCTGAATACTTGTTCGGTATCGTCCAGGTGTACGAACCGCCTCGCGCCGGTGCCAGGCATTGGTGCGCCAACTGCTGGCGGAATATCTGCGCTCCGCCGCCGCATCCCAGGATGATTTCAGGCTGGTTCCCTGGCGTAGGCGGTTTCTCCGGCCGTCCACCCGCTTGAGCGAGAGCCGCGGTGGGGATAAGCAGGCAAGCTGCCAGGCACAACCCAGTGATCCCCAGGTTCGCGCGCCGGTGTGCAGGTCGTCTCATCACGATGGCTGCTTCCTTTCCCTAAGTGGTAAGTGGACCGTCAGCGGCTCCGGGGCAGCCCAGCGGATGGAGCTCGGGAAAATTACGCGCTTGAAATCCCCCGCTGCTTAACCAATGGTGTCCGGCAAACGATCGATGCCTGAGCCGGTTCATCTTGTTTGCGTGCCGCGTTATTCCTTCGCACCGTGCTGGCGCAGGATCTGTTCGATCTCCGAGCGCCCCAGCACCGACGCGCTAAGCAGCGGAGTCGTGCCATCTTTGTCCTTGGCATTCACGTCCGCTCCGTGGGCGATCAGGAATTCCACGGCTGGCTTGTCCCCTGACATGACCGCCATATGGAGCGGCGTGTGGCCTGTGCCATCTCTGACATCCACCATGCCAGGATTTCCCGCCAGCAAGGCATTCAGGGTTGCGATATCCCCGGCGTACGCAGCGTCGTGCATCGGCTTTTCCGCTTTTCCACCATGGGCGCGGAGAACAGCTACCACATCATTGTGGCTGCCCGATAATGCCTGGTCCAAGGGTGTGTCGCCGTTGTCCTCCTTGGCGTTAACCTCGGCTCCATGGGACAGCAAAACTTCCACAACTCCCTTTTTGCCGCAGGACGCCGCGACATGCAGCGGCGTGGCGCCGTTGCTGGTCGTCGCTCCGACATTTGCCCCGTGTGAGAGCAATGCTTCCGCGATTTCCTTGTTGCCGGTAATTGCAACCGAATGCAATGCCGTGTAGCCGTTAATGTCTTTTGCATCGACCTCTGCTTTGCTGGCCAGAAATAGGTCCACAAGATCCTTAAACCCGTCATGCGCAGCCAGCATCAAAGGCGTCCAGCTATCCTTCGCCGTATTCACCATCTCGGGGTTTGTCGCCAGAATTGCTCTCACTTGCGCAGTGTCATGCGCTTTGATTGCGTCAAAAATGTCCCCCGCGCGCACCACCCCAACGAAAACCAGAAACACCACAGCTAATAGGATTGTTTTCGCTCTCATAATAGGATTCCCCTTTTCAACCTGCATTACTCAAATCGTAGTGTCCCGAGCGTGGTTTCGCAACGGTACTATCCGGCTGGTGTTTCGAAGATTCCACTCCTGCTTAGCCAAGCGTGGAAGAAGAGACGGAGTGCTTCCTGCCGGGTGGCGCACCCTTTGGGTTTGGTTCATAAAGCGCGGTTGTTGCCTTGAGTCAGGGCCCCCCGCTTGGGCGCTCTGCTCTTCTCCGAAAACTTAAAACTTACAACTGAAAACTGAGGACCCTTCAGGCGAGTGGCGCACCCTATGCGAAAAGGCAAAACCTGGGCGCCGCACCCTTTGGGTTTGGTTCATAGAGAGTGCGGTTGTTGCCTTGAGTCAAGGCCCGCCGTTGGGGGCTCCGCTCTTCTCCGAAAACTTAAAACTTACAACTGAAAACTGAGGACTTTTGGGCCGGGTGTCGCACCCGCGGCGGAATTCTTCGCCGCGTGGCCAGATGGACAAGCACGAACAACAAAACTGAA
>JARLGN010000214.1 GCA_031292775.1 Acidobacteriota bacterium
AAGCCAAGGTGGAAAAGGTCGCGTCCAACCGCCGGGTCCTGCTGCCCAACGGCAAGATCGGCGTTCGCTTCAGCTCCTGCCGCGATCCTGAGCTGATTGCCGCGCCGGAGGGCCTGATCGACCCCTGGATGCGAACCATTACACTGCTCAACGGGCAGCGTCCAATCGCGCGGCTGCATTACTACGCCACCCATCCGCAAAGCTATTATGGCCAGGGCCACATGAATCCGGATTTCCCGGGGATTGCTCGCGAGCGCCTGGACAAAGAGGAAGGCATTCCACAAATCTATTTTACTGGCTGCGCCGGCAACGTCGCGGCGGGGAAATATAACGATGGATCGCATGAAATGCGCGGCGTGCTCGCCAACCGGTTGTATGAGGGCATGAAAGCCGCCATTGCCGCCACCGGGAAGCCTGAACCCGCGACTCTTTCCTGGAAAAACACTGATGTTCGGTTCCCGCCACGCCAGGAGGCAGACTTCTCCGAGGAATCTTTCCGCTCGGTGCTGGCCGACCCCACCAAAACCTACGCGCTTCGCATGAGGGCGTCGATTGCGCTGGCGTGGTGCGAGCAACTTAAGATCCGGCCGACGTTGGACATCTCCTCTTATCGGCTTGGACCCGCGACGATTGTGCACCTTCCCGGTGAGGCGTTTGTGGAATACCAACTTTACGCACAAAGCGTGCGTCCGAACGATTTCGTCGCCGTCGCTTCCTACGGTGATGGCGGCACGGGTTATATTGTTACAGATGCAGCCTTCACCGAAGGTGGATATGAGCCGGGACAATCCTTTGTAGGGCCGCCTACGGAATCATTGCTGAAGGCGGCAATTAAGAAAGTAGTGGTTAAAGGTTAGTGTTCAGTGGGATGTCGAGAGTGGAAAGAGAATGTGGTTGGCGAATATGGTGAGTTCGTGCGGATTAACCACTGGCCACTATCACCAATAGGAGGAATGATGCTTCGTTATTTGCACTGCCTGGCGCATAGCCTGTTACTTCTGGCTGCCATCGCGCTTCTGCTTCCACTGAGCTGCTTTTCGCAGACAGAGTCGAGTGCGCCGATCAAGGTTGGAATAATCGGCCTCGACACCTCGCACGTGATCGTTTTTACGAAGAGCCTTAGCGATCCCACCGACAAACAATACGTTCCCGGTCTCCGGGTGGTTGCCGCTTACAAGGGTGGAAGTCCGGATATGGAGGCCAGTTGGAGCCGCGTGGATAAGTACACCGCGGAACTGCGTGACAAGTGGCACGTGGAAATCGTGAATGACATTCCCACCCTATGCAGCAAAGTCGATGCGATACTGCTGGAAAGCGTGGACGGACGGCCGCATTTGGAGCAGGTAAAACCTGTCTTCGCCGCGCATAAGCCCGTGTTCATTGACAAACCCCTGGCCGGCAGCTACAAAGACGCCAAGGAAATTGCCGAGTTGGGCAAGGCGGCGGGCGTACCATGGTTCACCGCTTCCAGCGTGCGATATTGGGGCGAGGTCGAACGATTGAAGCACGCCGAGGGCATTGGCAACATTCTGACCTTCGACGTTCTGGGACCCACGATCCGGGAGCCGCATGAGCCCTCGATGTTTAATTACGGCGTTCATGCCGCCGAGGTGCTTTACCAGCTCATGGGACCGGGATGTGAATCCGTGAGCATGCAGACGTCTGGTAATGAGGATGTGTTGGTGGGAAAATGGAAGGACGGCCGCCTGGGAGTGATGCGAGGGTTCAGCAAAGGGCTCTATGCCTTCTCCATCACCGTGTACGGGGACAAGGGCGTTCTGCACTCCGAGGGAAGACCTGAGGCCTATCACGAGTTGCTGGTGGAAATCTCCAAGTTCTTCAAAACCCGCGTGCCTCCCATCGACAACAATGAATCTCTGGAAGTACTCGCATTTATGGAGGCCGCGGACGTGAGCATTGCGCGCGGCGGAGTGGCAGTTCCGCTCAGTGAAATCATGAAGTAAGACGACAACCAAGGAGCAACCGGTGATAAAGACAAATGGATGGACGGGTTTGGTAACACTTCCGCGCACGCGATGGGCGTTCGCCGTGCTTACGGCTTTGGCGCTCACCTGCCTGGTGCTGGCAGGCGGCCAACAACCGCAAAAGCCAGCCGGGAATCCCTCCGGCAGTGGACGTCTGGCGGCACGCATATACAACTCGGGCTTTGACCTTGCCCATGACAGTTACAACGGCATCAGCGCCGCCAGTGATGGCAAGATATATTATGTGCTTTCATCGCAAACCATTGACACGGGCGCGCAAGTCTATCAATTCGATCCCGCCACGGAAAAGATCAAGCATCTTGCCGACCTGACGGAAATCTGCGGGGAAAAAGGGCTGAAGGCCATTCCGCAGAACAAATCGCACGTGCGGTTTTGGGAAGCAAACGGAAAACTCTACTTTGCCTCCCACATCGGGTATTACACGATTAAGAATGGTATGGAGACCATGGGCGATCCGCCCGCAGGTTACAAAGCCTACCCGGGCGGACATTTCCTTTCTTACGACCTGGCAACAGGCAAGTTTGAAAACCTGGTTGTCGACCCACACGGCGAAGGCATCATCACCATGACCATGGACCCAGCGCGCGGGCGCCTTTACGGCATAACCTGGCCCACGGGTTATTTCATCCGCTACGACCTCCACACCAAAGAACTGAAGGACCTCGGCCTGTATTCCGAATTGGGTGAAAGCGTTCGGGGGCCCAAATACCGCACCCTTTGCCGTTCCATGGCGGTCGATCCGCGCGACGGATCGGTCTATTTTACGAATGCCGATGGCGATATACTTCGGTATCGGTATGACCGCGATGTGGTGGAAAAGGTCGATGGGGAAGACCTGCGGAAGGATTACTTCGGCGTTTACGACCCCACATCTTCCGGAACCATGGGGTATAACTGGAGGCAGGTCGCTTGGTACGCGCCCGAAAACATGATTTATGGAGTCCACGGAAATTCGGGATACCTGTTCCGCTTCGACCCGCGTGCAGTGCGCGTGGAAGTGCTTGACCGGATCACCTCGCGGCCTTCGCAGCGTGCCGGGATGTACGATGAATTCAGTTATGGGTACTTGGGATTCATTCTCGGCCAGGACGGTAAGACTTTGAATTACCTGACCGGCGGACCTATTTATCGCAGCGGCAAGCGGGTGGCAGGAAAGAGCGTGGCGCAAAAAGGTGAATCGAAAGGTGAGGAAGATCTGCACCTGATCACTTACTACATTCCGACCGGCAAGTACATTGACCACGGCGCCATCTTCTTCCCCGACGGCCAACGGCCGAAGGAAGTCAATTCTATTGCGGTGGGCAAGGATGGCTCGGTGTACGCCCTGGCCGCCGTCACACAAAATGGGCATAGCCGGACCGATTTAATGAGGATTCCGGGCCCCATAACGAGTCACTAACCGCCCATAGGGGCACCCCTCGTGGGTGCCCTTACGCTGGAAAGAGCAAAATCTGAAAATCGTGCCGAGGTTCGAGTTTCGAATTCCAAGTTTCGTCATTGCCAGTTTGAGGAGGCTTCATCATGGAAAAAAAGATTTTCGAAGAAAAACCGAGTGAAGGCCGGAGGAATTTCCTTCAGGCCGGTGGCATGGCATTGTTAGGTCTCGCCATGCCGGAGGCGATGTCCGCCAAACCTCGCGCCGCTGAATCGCTGGCCATGTCAGGGGGGCCAAAAACAGTTCACTTCCCTGCCGATAAGCTTGAGGCTCTCACCCGTTGGCCGCGCTACGGGCAGGCAGAAAAAGACGCGCTTCACCGTCTGATCGACACTGACATGTTCTACGAAGAACTCCCTCTGTTCGAGAAGGAGTGGCAGGCTTTTACGGGAATCCCCTACCTCAGGGCGCACATCAATGGCTCATCCGCCATCACCAGCATGTTTTTTGCCATCGATCTGGAGCCGGGCAGCGAAATCATGGTGCCCTCTTATGACTTCCCCACTGACGTCCTGGCCATGCGCTTTTTTAGCTATGTCCCAATTTTCATCGACATCAGCCCCACCACGGGGACCTTTGACCTGGAAGATGCCCGGCGCAAATTTACCAGCCGGACTCGCGCCGTATTCCCCATGCATTCCTGGGGCATGCCCTCCGACATGGATCACATCCGTGATTTCGCCAAGGAAAAAGACTTGATCGTCCTTGAGGATGCTGCCCACGCACACGGCGCCAGCATGCAAGGCAAGAAGATGGGAACCTGGGGCGACTTGGCCATTTTCAGCTTCCAAGCCAGCAAAGTCCTGCCCACGGTTGAAGGCGGCATGGGTATGTATCACTCGCGCTTGCACTATGAGCGCGCTACGGCATTTGGCGAATATCTGGCTGCCGATAAGTACCCCGAATCCAGCCCTATCCACAAATACCACGGAACCGGATTTGGCCAGAAGTACCGCATGCACCCGTTTTCCGCCGCTGTCGGACGCATGCAATTGCGCACGTTTGAAGCTACCGCCGCACTGGTGGAAAAGAACGTCCGCCGCCAGAATGATCCCCTGATCCAGTTGCCGGGTTTGAGTGAGCCCTTTATTCGTCCCGACATAAAGCGCGCCTACTATCACGCCAACATGCTGCTGCTTGACTCTGCCAAAGCGGGCTTCTCCCGCGATGCCCTGGTGAAAGCCCTGAAGGCGGAAGGCGTGCCAGTTTCTGTCTGGGACTACCCTGAACAACACAAGCTGACAATCTATTCCGAGGCGAAGTGGTGGCATCATCCCATCGTGATCCCAACTTCCATGCCGGGGAATGATTACATCAACGGCCAACACATCTTCCTGCCACTCTATTATGGCGAGGCTGACGATATTATCGATCAGAGCACCAAGGCGTTCCAGAAGATTTGGGCGCATAAGTCGGAACTCGCTTAGGTTATAGGGAACAGGTTACAGGGGACAGGTTTTGGATGTTAGGTGCCAGGCGTTAGGAAAAAGGGGTTAGCCCGAACATCTCTCACCATGCTTGGACGCTCGCAGGAAAAGTGGGGGCACCCTCGTGGGTGCCCCTACGATACGCGTTGTTTGCGGTTCCGCCGCGCTGTGCAGCCTATGGTTAAACCAATTCTCAGTTCACTCCTGCTAGTTACCGCCCTTACTCTGAGCGCGCAACAACCCTTCAGCAACCAACCCACTCACACTGACAAGCAGAACCTGCTGACGTATTATGACGCGGCGGGAAAATCTCATCGTGTCAAGAACGCTGCCGACTGGCAAACCCGTCGCGCACAAATCCTGCACAACATGCAAGTGGTTATGGGGCCGCTGCCCACACCTTCCCCTGCGCCGCTGGATGTCCAAATCGAGAGCACGGAGGAACTGGCCACCGCGCGCCGGGAAAAGATCACGTTTCTGGGCGCTGACGGCGACCGCGTACCCGCTTATCTCTTCATTCCCAAATTGCCCAAAGGGGTGAGGGCGCCGGCGGTCCTCTGCCTGCATGAAACAACCTCCGTGGGTATGGGCAGCCCCGCGGGATTGGGCGGCAGACCCAACCGCCACTATGCTCTGGAACTGGCGGAACGCGGGTTCGTCACCCTGGCACCCGATTACCCCAACTTCGGCGATTATCACTTCGACGCCTACGCGCATGGCTACGCCAGTGCCACCATGAAGGGCATCTCCAACCACATGCGTGCCATCGACATGCTGCAATCGCTGCCGGAGGTCAATCCGGACGAAATCGGCGTGATTGGCCACTCACTGGGCGGGCACAACTCCATTTTCGTGGCGGTGTTCGACGACCGCATCAAGGCCATCGTTTCCAGTTGCGGGTTCACTTCATTTGAAAAATACTATGGTGGGAATCTCGCCGGCTGGAGCCACAAGGGATATATGCCCCGAATCGCCGAGGTCTACCACAAGAACCCGGCGGAAATGCCATTTGATTTCACCGAGGTGCTGGCGGCCCTGGCGCCGCGGCCAGTCTTTATCAACGCCCCCGTCAGCGACGATAACTTCGACATGTCGGGAGTTGACGATTGCATTGCCGCCGCCCTTCCCGTGTATCGAAAAATCTACAAGGTCGCAAACAACCTGCAAGTAACCCATCCCCCCGGCGGCCACGACTTCCCCACGCCCATCCGCGAAGCAGCATATAAGTTCCTGGAGAAAGCACTAAGCAAAAGACAGTAAGCAGCGGGCGCCAGCGCCCACTCGACGTAGCGCGGGCGTCCCTCCCGCCGTCTCGGGAGCGTCCCGCTCCCGCGCTTCCCAGCATCTGGTTAGAAATGCGCGCCAGGCGAGGAGAATTCGACACGATGATTCCTACCGGTAGGAATCACCAAGAAATCGTACTAGGCTATGGCTACCACCATGCAGGGGCATTGAAAGGGGAACTGTGGCCGGGTGGAATTACGCACCAGGGCTGCCAGAAGCGCGGGCCAGCCAACGAGAGTCGTGACGGGTGATCCATGACGGGACGCAGGCAAGGTCTGATGGCGGAAAGGCAACCAGGGTCGCGGCGGGACTGGGGAAATGTCAATTTGTCCATGGATCAAGACGGAGGCGCCCACACACCGGAAGAGGTTAAAGATGAAAACCGCCCCCAATAACCGATTGATAACAAAGGGCCAAGAAAAGTGCTCCCAATAAGTTGTTGGAAACAAAGGAACGACGGGAAAAAGATGTTAAAAATGAAGGTTGCTCCCAATAGTTTGTTGAAAACAAAGGGGCAAAAAAAGTGCTCCCAATGAGTTTATGAAAATAAACGACTTATGGTGTTTTCCCGATGAGTTGTAGAAAATAAGTGAGTTAGCTATGATTTTTGACCACGTGCATGCGCAGCGACTTTTGGGAGTGCGACGAGTCGCCGGACCCCTAAATTAGGCTCGTTGCGCGTGCACACGCTGTTCGCGAGGGCGGGATGCGTATGGAATCGGAAAAGCCGCAATACGGTGGGGCGGAAGCCCCGCTCTTACGAAACCATGGGGAGACATCCAAGTTAGGCCAGCCAAGGGCGCGTTCGATCCAGGGTTTCCGCCAGGATCTTCTTGGCAATCGCCACATCGTCGGCAATCTGGAAATCGAACATGCCCGCGCAAACGAAGTCGGCTCCACCCTGGAAGGCAAACCGGAAACCCTTTTCCGGGGGAATTGCTCCCGCCGCCATCACCTTGAAGGCAATCCAGGGTTTCTGGACGCCCGCCATCAGCTCACGGGTTGCTTCGGGCTTGATATCCCAGATGTTGTCATGATTGTCGGGGCTGGGTGCATCCACGAGGAACTCCTTGCGCTGTGCTGGAGGCGTGGCGGACCAATAATCCTGTGCGTGGTAGGTCTTCATGAAAAAATCGGGCTGGAGACCCGCCTTCAGGCAAGCCCTGGGGGTCTCCACAGAATGAGCCCCCAGGCCGGAGGGCAGTCCCGCCTGTTTCATCAGTTCCAGGGCTTCGCCCAGTTCGTCAAGCAGGCCCCGGTGAACGAAGGAATCGCAAACCCCGCCCTGGACGTAAAGAGCGTTGGGTTCATTGTCGAGCACCTGCTTGATGTTCTCCTTCATGTCAGCCAGGCGGATATCGTAGTAATCCTTGTGGGGATGGACCTCCGAGATCCATTGAATTTTCCCGCCCCGTTCCTGGCGATACCGCTTCATGAGCCGCACCGGTTTCTCGAAGGGGTCGGAAAGCAAAGTGTTGATACCTTGTTCTTCGCATAACTGCCAGGTGTTCAGGACCCGCTCGTCCGTCTGGTATTCCCGCATCAGGCGTCCCACATATTTCAAATCGCGGGAATGCGAGTAGCCGCTAACTTGATTGCAGCCCAGGAACAAGCGCGTCACAGTAAGAGTTCCGAGCTTGCCTGTGGGAAGGCCCTTATGAAAGGTCTGGGGCATGGCTGCGGGTGGGACCGCGGCCGGCGCTGCCAATGACGGCTTTTCTCCTGGATTCAAAGCTGCGGCGCTCCCGAGGGCAGCCAGCGCCGAGGTTTTTAGGAATTCGCGGCGGTTATGAAGATCAGACATGATGAACCTCCATGGGATCGGGGTGAATGATGGAATCCGCGCGGATCGCTACGGCGAATTAATCGCCTCCGATCCGCAATCAACTCCCCATCAGTTCCTGCAGCCTAACAGGATTCTGCTCGCACATCAACTTGCGGATATTCACGGCGGATCCAGCCAGGCGATAGATGGTTGCGCCTTTCGGCGTTGCGGTATCGAATGTAGCTCTCTCAGCAAATAGTTGATCCCGCTTTTTGGTTTAGACGGACTTTGAAACCGGCGAACTGGCCGGGCGCGCTCGTTAGAAGAGGTATTTCAATGCGAACTGGATCAGGCGGGGGGCGACCGAGGTCTGGGTAATCACACCGAAGTTTGCCGTCCCCAGCGCGGTGCCGGGATTACTGAATTGGGGATGGTTGAGGGAGTTGTAGAATTCGACGCGGAACGCCAGTTCGGCGTTTTCCCGCAGGCCTCCCACCACCGTTCTCTTTCCCAATGACAGATCGGTATTCACCTGCGGCGGCCCGTCGAGCAGACTCTGGCCGGCGTTGCCGTAGCCGGTTGCACCATCGGAACCGATTGCGGGCGGGGAGCAAATGGCCGACGTATTGATCCAGCCGCCGAGTCTATCTTCTATGCTGCCAGATGTGGCAAGGGGGCCGGCCATTCTACCCGGGCAGAGCATCACGGTTGAGGGCGAGGCCGCACCATAGACACTGCCTCCCGCCGGATCGGTCAGGGTCAGCGGCAATCCGCTTTGCACAATAACCAGACCGGTGGTAGACCACCCATTCAACAGTTTTGCCGCCGCGCCCGTTCCGTGTACGGAATGGGGAAACTGGTAATCGAAGTTGGTAACGATCCGGTGCGTGCGGTCAAATGTGGCGCGCGCCCAATTCCCGGATAGGTAGTTCAGGTCGTTATAGATGGAACTGTTGTTCATGGCCTTCGACAGTGTATAAGCGGATTGAAAACTCAGGCCGTGAGACATCTGCCTTCGGAGGGTCACTTGGAGGCCGTGATACCACGACTCGCCGGTAAACTGGCTGTCAGTCAATGCGGACGGGGTCTCTCCCATGAACGGAACGCGCAGTTCCGCATTTACGGCGGTATTGGTGGTGATGCAATCGGCGGGCGCACCCGTGTAGCCGCAGTTGACGGAGTTGTTGGGACCGGCGAGCGCAGGCTGGTTCAGGCCCACACCGACCAACAGATTGCTGCCGTACGACCCAACATACCCGACGTCCAGGGTGAAAGCCCGGGCCAGTTTGGTCTGAATGCTCAGGTTAAATTGCTGGAGCTGGGGGATTTTATATTCCGGGCCGGCGATTCGGTCAGAAAGCTGGGAGGTCGGCGTGCGCGCAACAAAGCCGAGCGTGGTGGTCGGAAACGGCTTCTGGAGCTGCGATTGGCCGTTGCTCGAGTCCGTATTGGTGAATCCCTGGGCAAACGGGGCCGCGGTGAACAGGGGAGCGCTGCCGGCGTTAGCGCTGAAAGTCGGCGCCTGGTAAAACCAGCCGTACCCCCCGCGCACCGCCACGCGCCCGGCGGCTCCGAACGGCTGCCACGCAAAACCCATCCGGGGCGCGAATTTCCCTGGCGGCGTGTTGTTCTGATAGAAGCTGCGGGTGCGACTGGTCCACACACCCGTGGGCGCCGGACCAAACGGCCGGCCCGTGTAAGGATTAATCAGAGCCGGATTGTAGTTCGCCGCAACCACATTGCCGACCAAAGTTCCCGAGGGCGGCGGTACAGGCACTTGCTGCAACAAAGACGGCCAGACGTTCCCGATTGTACCCGCCTTGTCGAACGAAGGGCCTACATACTCCCAGCGGAGGCCGCCGTTGAGCGCGAGGCGCGCCGTCAGCTTGAAGTCGTCCTGCGCGAACAGCGCCCCGTAATCGTGCCGGTATTGATACTGAACCTCACCGCTCGGCCCCACCCCCTCGTTGGCTCTCACCGTCTCGATGTTGCTGCGGCCGCCAGGGCTTTGATTATCCGTCGCGCTCAGGCCCACCAGTAGATCCTCAAACGTCTCGACCGTGATTTTTCCGCGCGCGGCGCCGGTGTCCAGGCGGTCGTTGTGCTGCATCAGAAAGACTCCACCCACCCGCGCATGGTGCCTTCCGTGGACCAAAGAGAGATTGTCCGTCCACGCAAATGTGTTCGTGTGCGTCGAGAAGTCGTTGGCGCCGTTGCCGAAAAAACGGAACGTTCCCATGGGGCCCAGCATGGTGACCTCCGGGGGCAGGGGAAACAGCGGGTCCACTGGAGTCATGCCAAAGGAATCCGCAGAAGGAGTGCCGACGCCGCGGGCCGGTTGGAATGCGCGCGTGTAGGCAAAGCGCGCTTCGTTGACCACGTTGGCCGACAGAACCGAGGTCAGCTTCAGGGAAACCGCATCGTCCTGCGCATGGAGCGCCTGGGGAGAACCGGCGCCCGGAAGAACCGGGGTAACCGTCGCCCCGCCCGGCGCTCCCAGAGATCGGAGTTGGTTAATTCTTGAGAAAAAACCGCGCCACGACAAGGTGTTGACCGCCGACACCACAAAGTCGCTGTTGGCTACGAAATGATCCTCATTGTAATAGGACGGGAAACTGAAGGAGGAGAAACCCATGCCCGCGTTGCTGCCTGATTGGAGGATGGTCTGGGGCACCGGAATCAGATACGTGCCATCGGGCAGCTTGGTTTGCAGGATACTCAGGGCCACCGGGTTGATGGGAACGGTCGTGGCAGTATTCCGGTTCGCGCAGTCCAGTTGTTTCCCGCCGGCAAAAGTCAGATAGCGCGGGTCCGGCTGGCCCGCCCCCGCGCCGCTCATGAGCAGATGATTGGCCGGGCAGAACTCGGCCGCCAGGGCCGCTGCCGACCGATCGCTCGAGAGCGGCGGAAGGATGACCGTGGCCACGGAGGTGGGATCCAAACCGTTGACCTGCCGCGTTCCCTGGTAGGAACCGAAAAAGAACCACCTATCCCTAACGACCGGGCCGCCCAGCGTCACTCCGAACTGGTTTTGTTTCAGATTCGGTCTGGGTTGACCCGTGGCATTGCGAAAGAACGCATTGGCGTTGAAGATGTCGTTGCGCACAAATTCCCAGCCTGTGCCGTGATACTGGTTCTCTCCGCCCCGGGTGATCACGTTGGTGCTGGGCACCATGGCGCCATAGCCGGCGTCGTACTGCGAGGTCTGGATCTTGAACTCGGTGATGGCATCGGGATTGGGGACGGTGCTGGGGGCGTACGCTCCGTCAATGGTGTAGTTGCCCGCCGCCGTGCTTCCATTCACGTTGACCGTATTGGTTCCTCTGCCCAGGGTTCCGGCATTGTTCACATCCGCGGCGGTGCCCGAGGACATCGAGAGAAGCTGCGCAAAGTTGCGGGTGGTCAGCGGCACGGTGGTGATGGTTTTATGATCCACGAGGGTACCTGACGACGAGGCCGACAGGCTCAAGCGGCAGTTGCACGCAACCCTCTTCCGGGGATCGCCGCGTTCCAGGCTTGCGTCCAGGGTGGGATCTTCCGAAACATTGATGGCAATCGACGGAACCTGCGAGGTCTTGAATCCGCGCGCGGAAAAGCTTACACGATAGGCGCCGGGGGCAAGCAACGAGAAGCGATAGCTTCCGTTTTCCCCCGAAATCATGGTGAGAGTCTGATTCGTCGCGTTGTTCGTCAGCACGACCGCGGCGCCCGGCACGGCTTTCTTCAGGAAGGTGATGGTCCCGCCTAACGCGCCCGTGCTGTCAGACTGGGCGCACAGTAAACTTGCGCCCACCATCATCAAGAGGGCGACGAGCGCCGCGCCGAGGAATTGCCATCTCCCGCCAAACCCGACTAGGGACCGCTTGCTGTGCTCTGCGATATGAGCGATGTTGCGCCAATGAAACGTCATCAACCGTCCACGGTGAAATGCGTGATGGCCCCCGGCTCTCCCGGCGGCAATAGCACAATGCGCTGTCCATCGCGGGCGGAACCGTCAGATTAGGGATGGGACAATCCTCTTGCCTTACCCGCCAACCGTTGTCCCCATAGCAAAGGTTGCCAGCCTCGGAACTCTACCACGGGATGCAGTCACTTCGCTAAGTACAAAACTCCATCATAACAGAGCGCCGGACTCGAAATGAAAAGCTGGCAGCGCGGCGGGGTTGCAACCAGAAAGGCGCCATGGCCGTCCCTGCCATGCCCGAGCACGGGAGGGACGCCCGTGGCACGAAAGCGTCCCCCCCTCGGCTGGTGAAAGCGCCGGTTTCGGGCCTCTCCCCCAAGGCGAGGGAAGTAGATTCAAGCTACCCCCCTCCGTTCATCACCTGGCAAGCGGGCAAGTGAACGAGTAGCTTCCTGAACCAACCTGGTACAACACTGCACCGTTCTCGGCTCGCAGGAGCTTGACTCCCTGCGCGCTACCCGCGGGTTTGCCGCTCTCACGCACCGAGTCAGCATCCTTGGCCGGCACGTAGACTGTGGCCGTCGAATTCGGGGGGACCATGATGTCCCACGTAAAATTCCCTTCCCGCGTCTGCCAACTACTGGTGATCTTCCCCTGAGGTGAATCGAGGGTGCCCTTGGCGAAGGTCAATCCCGGAAGCACATGAGGGTGCATTACGATATTCTTGAACCCCGGATGTTCCGGATCATAGTTGATTCCCGCCAGGCTTTGATGGAACCACGACTCGATGCCGCCGGTCTGAATCAGCAGGCCTTCGCTGTTCATTCCGGGGTCGCGCGTGTCCATGTCGTAGCGTTCCCAAATTGTGGTGGCGCCCTTGGCAATCATGTAGCCCCAACTCGGCCTCTTGGTATTCGTAGCAATGGTCAAGGCCACGTCGGCATGACCGGTATCCGTCAGCACCTGCATTAGCCACTGCATTCCCAGCAAGCCCACCGTGCTGTATCCCTGATGCTTCACCATAATGTCATCCACCAGGGTCTGGATGACGCGTGGGCGGGACTCGTCAGGCACCATTCCAAACGCCAGAGGGAGCACGTAGGAAGTCTGGGTGGCGCCCTCGTACTGGGCGGTTTGGGGATTGAAGAGCCGCTGGTTGAAGCCGTCGCGAATTTTGGCGGCAAGTTCTGTGTAATGCTTCTCGTCCTCCGCCTTGCCCAATCGCTCGGCCGCCCGTGCCATCAATTTGACGTTGATGTAGCAGTAGGCCGTGCCGATCAATGGCCGGCTGGTGGCGCCGCGATCCTTGCCGTCATGCTCCTTCCCACCGATTGAAGCAGTGTCGCACCAATCGCCGTATTCGGTTTTGTCGACGGTGTAATCCGCTTTGAGTTGGTGGGCACAATACTCCACCCATTTTTTCATGGGCTCGTAGTTCCCTTCCAGAATGCGCTGGTCGCCATAGAACGAGTAATACCAATCAGGAATGATGGTGAGGACGCTGGGCCACGCAATGTCGCCATTGTGGTATATCCAATAGTCGGGAGAAACCACGGACTGCTCGCCGTCGGCCCGCTGATCCTTGAAAATGTCGTTGATCCACTTGTCGTAGAACGCGGCAACGTTGAAGTTGAAGGCTTCACCCTCGCTGTCAATCGCCACGTCTCCGGTCCAGCCCTGGCGCTCATCGCGGTCCGGGTCAAGGGGAACTCCGGTGCGCATAAACATGCGCTCTCCCCACCACACATTGCGGTAAATCTTGTTCAGCAACGGAATGGAGCACTCGAAAGTGCCCGTGTGGTCAAGTGCGTTCTCCACCACGAGCCCCGAAAACATGTCAGCCGTACCCTTGCCTGGTAATCCCGTAACTTCAATGCGCCGGAAACCTTGCCCGCGAAACCGCGGGTTCCAGGTCTCCACGCCGACACCTTTGAAAATGTAAGTGTCCGTCGCCAGCGCGGTGCGATTGTCCTGCGAGCGCATGGAACCGTCAGGATTAAGGCTATATGCCTGCCGCATCTTTACCACCGTGCCCGCAGGAGCCGACGCGCGCAGACGGGCTACGCCATAGAAATTCTGTCCAAAATCCACGATGTAAGTGCCCGGCTTGCTTTGGTGAATGGACACCGCCTTAAGCACCTGGGTGGTGCGGGTTGGCTCCAACATTTGGGCGCGAAGAGTGCCGCCTGGAGGCGCCATAATATCAACCGTCTTCCACCGGGCAGCGTCGTAGTGTGGCTTATCCCACCCCGGAGTTTCCTTGCGGGCGTCATATTCCTCGCCATCGTATTCGTTGTTCGTACGCGTGGGGCCGTCCGCTGTGACCTTCCAGTCTTCGTCACTCACCACCCGCGAGTGCGTGCCGTCAGCATATTCAATTTCCAGTTGCAGCAGCAGCCGGGGATAACCGTAATTCCGGATGCTCGACGATTTACCCATGTCGCGCGGCCCGTAGAACCGCCCGTTGCCTAGAACCGCGCCCAAGGCGTTCGTCCCCTGCTTGAGTTGACGGGTCACATCGAATGTTACATAAAGAATCAGCTTGGTGTACTCCGTAAGGGCGGGGTCCATGATGTGATCGCCTACCTTTGAGCCGTTCAGGTAGAGGTCAAAGAAACCCAGGCCACTGGCGTACACCGTGGCGCGACGAATTTGCTTGGGCGCATCAAACTCCCGCCGCAACATCCGGGCAGGAAGCCGCGAACGCGTGGGATCTTTGGGCAGCGTTTCGTCACCACCCTTCAAGCCTATCCACTTCGCATCCCAATCACTCGCCTGAAGCAAACCCATGCTCCACAAAGCGGGTTCGCTCCACGCTGATACCTTGCCATTCTGGTCCCAGGCTCGGACCTTCCACCAGCAATTCTGACGCGATTGCAAAGGCTTACCATTGTACGTAACAAGGATGCTGCGGTCGGAATTGACCTTGCCGGAGTCCCAAAGGTCAGCTTTTCCGCCACCCAGTGCTTGTTCAGTGGAAGCGACCTGAATTTGGTACGCAGTTTGTTGCAGCCCGCGACCGGCAGATGGGAGTGCATGCAGCTTCCAACTGAGCCGGGGGGATGTGCGGTCGATGCCAAGAGGGTTATTGAGGTACTCGCAACGCAGGTCCACGGGGTGCAATGTCGCTTCCGCTGCCAGAGCGCTCGAGATTGACAAGCTAATAGTAACCATTAAAAGGGAAGATAAAACTAGGGTTCGTTTCATAGGCGTCAGTGTATCTGAATTCCCGTGCCACGGCTATTCGAACCCTGAGAGAGGGCGACAACGTGTCCGCAGTGCAAAGCGATGTGCCCGAATTGTTGTATGAGAGAACGAATTGAACTGGCAGTTACAACATTCAATGCTTAGACTAATCAGGTCGATTGGATCGGCGATTCTGATGCCCACCCGTTCTTCGCACTTGTAGTATTCTCCTTTTTCAGGGTCAGGGCTAAATCGCTTGGGGATGGGATTTGTCGAGATTGTGAAACCCGCCAGCAGGCAGGTTCGTCTGATTCAAGGAGGGATAGAGACCGGAAAGGTATGCCATGCGCCGGAGCGGGATGCCTCTCTGCGCTTCCGGAACTGCGATTTTGCCTCATTGGAGCATTATTCTTCCAGCTCCCGCGGAAGGATCAAGACCGATTTTTCGACGCCGCAATGCCAATTTAAGGCGTCATTATTAGGAGATGGGATGAAATTCCGGATTTTTGGAGTTCGAACGCCTCTCGCGAGTTTGCTACTCCTTTCGCTGCTTTCCCCAGGATTCTTGCTGGCACAGGCCCCTACCGGCTCGGTGCGAGGCCAAATTACCGACCCCTCGGGCGCCTCGGTCCCTGCTGCCAGGGTCGCCGCCGTGTCTTCCACGGGTCAGGCCAAATTGGGTGTGGTTCGCCCCGATGGAACGTATGAAATCCAGGGCCTGGCGCCCGGAAGCTATACCATCAAGGCGCGCGCCAAAGGCTTTACGACGTTTGAACAGGCGAACGTTCAGGTAGCCGCGGGCAAGGTGGGCAAAGTTGATATCTCCCTCAAGATCAAAGAGGAAGTGGAAAAGGTGGAGGTCACCGAAGAAAGCACCAAGGTGAGCGTCAATCCCCAGGAAAATGCCAGCGCGCTGGTCATCAAGGGAGAGGATCTGAAGGCGCTCTCGGACGACCCGGACGAATTGCAATCGGAGCTCGAGGCCCTGGCAGGGCCCTCCGCTGGACCTAATGGTGGCCAGATTTACGTGGATGGATTTACCGGCGGCCAACTTCCCCCCAAAGCCGACATCCTGGAAATCCGCATCAATCAAAATCCCTTTTCCGCGGAATACGACAAGGTGGGCTATGGGCGCATCGAAATCACCACCCGGCCGGGCGCCAGCAAGCTTCACGGCCAGCTTATGGGTGACATCAATGCCTCACCCTTGAACACGCGGAGCCCCTTCGCGCCCACGCAGGAGCCGGGGTATCACACGGATTTCTTTAACGCCAGCATCGGTGGGCCGCTCAGCAAGAAGGCCTCGTTCTTCTTCACGATTTTTCGCCGTGACATCGGCGACAACTCCATCGTTTCCGCGTCTA
Organism: Acidobacteriota bacterium; assembly: GCA_031292775.1. Lineage (GTDB taxonomy): Bacteria > Acidobacteriota > Terriglobia > UBA7540 > UBA7540 > Bog-366. Next base: position 16,372 of record JARLGN010000214.1, read on the forward strand.
TCCTCAGCCCAACACTTACGCAAACTTCG
>JARLGN010000005.1 GCA_031292775.1 Acidobacteriota bacterium
ATACGGGCGCTGGCTGCTGGTTACTCACCACGATCTTGAGTTGGCTGACCGCTTCTTTGCTCGCTATGGTGATTGGGCGGTATTCATCGCCCGCCTGTTGCCCGTCGTCCGCACCTTCATTGCTTTTCCCGCTGGCGTTTCACGCATGAACCAGGCCCGGTTCCACCTCTATACTTTTCTGGGTTCTCTGCCGTGGTGCCTGGTGCTCGCTTTCGCAGGGATGAAGCTCGGTGAGCGCTGGATGACCCTCCGCGAATACTTCCACCGCTTTGACGCCGTTCTGGGCGTTGTCATCGTTCTCTTTGCTGTCTGGTTCATTCACAACCGCTGGAAGAACCGCCTGCGGGCTGCGTAGGCCTGCTTTTGCCTCCTCCTGATAATTTGGTGATGTGATCGTCCGATCCCCATCCCTGCTTAGAGGTCTTCGTATGCCCATTGGAGCGGGGTGTCTTCAAGGGTACAATCTGATATGAAATGGACAGAGACAAATTTGAAGCTTTGGTGGAGAAGGCGCTGGACGACCTGCCCGCAGCGTATCGCGAACGGCTGACCAACGTGGCCATTATCGTTGAAGACTTCCCGCCGGCGGAAATGAAGACCCAGGGTTTATTGCTGGGCCTCTTTCACGGTGTACCGCGCACGGAGAAGAGTGTCTTCTATTCCGGCCTGCCTGACCATATTTTCCTTTATCAGCGGAACATTGAAGCCATTTCGAAAAGCGACGCGGACGTGCGCCGCCAAATCCGCGATACCTTGCTGCACGAAGTGGGGCATTACTTCGGGCTCAATGAAGACGAGTTGCGAGAAATCTGAAACCTCTTGCTCAGCAAATACCTATCGGCTCTACGGATGCAACTCAGATGGACTTCACCGGGATCTTGACGATGTCGTCCACCGCTGCCATCTCCCGCATGATGAAGGGCTCACCGTAACGCACGCCGATCATATGGCCGAAATGGCGGGCTTCCGAGCTCATGCGGGCGTTGATGTCGGAGCGGGAAGGGAAGAGGTTTTGCAATTCCTTGGGCGGGGAGAACTGCGAAGAAAAGCAAAAAATAGCTTTGAGCTTTTTTTCAAACTGCGCCGTGATATCCACGATGAACGTCGGGTGGACAGTGGGCACGTACTGTGAAGCGTAGATGATCTTAAACGGGCGGTGGGGCTTTCCCGCCAGCGGCAGCTTGGCGAGCCCTGCCAGAAAGCAGGCTTCGTAACCAAGATGCCCGGTGGTGTAATGATCGGGATGACGGCCTTTCCAATAGGGCAGAATCACGGTGTGGGGCCGGAATTCCCGAATCTTTTGCGCGACCTTCAGTTTGTTCTCGCGATTGTTTTCCACTCCGGCATCGGGAATGTTCAGGTTTTCGCGGTGGACCACGCCTAATACCTGGGCAGCCCGCCGCGCCTCCTTCTCCCGCAACGCCGCGCTGCCGCGGGTTCCGCTTTCGCCCGCCGTGAGGTCGAGAATTCCCACGCGATAGCCCGCTTCCGTCATCTTGATGACCGTGCCTCCGCAGGTGATTTCAATGTCGTCCGGGTGCGCCGCAATAGTCAGGATATCAACTTCCATTTTTGAGTATCTCCCTCTCTTCCGGGTGTGAACCGAGCCGCCGCAGGAATGCCTTTTCATCCAGATGATACTTGAACGCCTTCCGCCCGTTGATGAATACCACCGGAATCTCCTGTTGAAACTTCGCGAACGCGGCAGCGTCTTCCAGAATGTTAACCTCGCGAAGTTCAAACGGATGCCGGGCGCGCAGTTCGCCAAGCTGCGCTTTGACCGTGTCGCACAGGCAGCACCCGGGCTTGGTGAAGAGCACTACTTCAATCATCTGGTATCTCAGAATTCTACGAGCAAGGCGCGAGGAGCGTCAAGTTGACAAGCCGCAACTTTTGCTCTCCCCTTGACAATGGCGCTGAGCGTGTTATCAATCAGATACCATGAGCACAAAACCTCTCGAAGGCCAGGTGGCATTGGTAACGGGCGGCGGCAAGCGCATTGGGCGGGCCATCGCCTTGACCCTCGGCCGTGCCGGCGCCGACGTAATTGTGAACTACAACCAGTCGCGCGAGGGCGCCCAGGCCACCGCGCGTGAAATCGAGTCCCTGGGAGTGCGCGCGATTGCTTTGCGTGCTGACGTGTCGCGCGCCGCGCAGGTGGCGGCGATGTTTCGGGCTATCGAGAAACGCTTTGCCCGGCTGGATCTTCTCGTCAACAATGCCGGCGTCTTCTTTCCCAGGAAATGGGACGAGCTGGAAGAAAAGGATTTCGACCGCGTCCTTGGCGCCAATCTGAAAGGTCCTTTCTTCTGTGCCCAGGCTGCGGCGCGAATGATGATGCGGCAGGGGCGGGGGAATATTATCAACATCTCCTCGCTCGGCGGGTTGCAGGCCTGGCCAAGCTACATGCACTATTGCGCGTCGAAGGCCGCGCTTATTTCCCTTACGTGCTCGCTGGCGAAAGCCCTGGCCCCGACTATCCGCGTCAACAGTGTGGCGCCGGGAACCATCCTCTTCCCCGATGAAGCTCGCAACGCGGCAACCCGCAAATTGATTGGCGCCATTCCGCTACGTAAATCCGGCGACGCTGACGACATTGCGCAAATGGTCCTCTTCCTTGCCACCCACAGCAAGTTCATTACCGGCCAGACGTTCTCCGTGGATGGCGGCAAGTCAATTCCGTAGAAAGAGCTGTCAGCTATCAGCGGTCAGCTCTCAGCTTGGTCTATTCAAAATCAATGTCACATTGGGTTATTTCTCCTGCCGGGTTAAGACGATTCATAGTTTTGGCCTGCGCGAAGCGTCTTGGAGTGCGGCGGCTCGACGCCGCCTTTGTCGCTGCCTGTACCCATCAAGATCGAATTCCGATCCAATTGAAATCGATCCCGATTCCAAGG
>JARLGN010000215.1 GCA_031292775.1 Acidobacteriota bacterium
ACATTGCGCTGTGATTCACCATGTCGAACGATTACGAGGTGGCTCATCCATCTCTGCTTAAGCGTTGGCAAGGAGGCCTTCCCTTCATGCCCGAAGCGGGCTTTACCAAATGGAAGAGGGTCATTATACTGATGGGTTTTCTGGAAAACCAAATACCTTTTCGCGCCTCCGGTTTACGGAGATGCTAGAGCGAAATATGATAGACCTTATTCCAGGAAGATTTGAAGGACAGGTGGCCCTGGTGGTGGGTGGCGCACAGGGAATCGGGAAGGCGATTGCCGTGCGGTTGGCCAGTGAAGGCGCGCGCGTGGTGATTGCAGATATTGACCGTGCGATGATGGCGCGTACCGCAGCAGAGATTAGCGCGGCCGGCGGAAGCGTCCGCACGGTGGTGTGCGATGTACAAAAAAAGCCGCAGGTGCAGCGAACCGTTGTGAAGATTATTCGCTGGTATAAGCGCATTGACGTGCTGATGTTCGTGGCAGGTGTCAGCAAGGACACGCCCTTTGTCGAGACGGACGAAAAACTCTGGGACCTGACAATGAGCGTCAATCTGCGCGGTGGCTTCCTGTTTGCCCGCGCCGTCGCCCCGCAGATGATCAAGCAGCGGAAGGGCAAGCTGGTCTTCATGTCTTCCACGAATGCCTGGGATGCGGAGGCGAATTTTGCCCCCTATAATGCTTCCAAGTCGGGCTTATACCTTCTCGCCAAAACGCTGGCACGCGAACTGGGCCCGATGGGAATTAATTCCAATGCCATCGGTCCCGGACTTATCCGGACGCGCCTGACCGAAGGTGTCAGGAAAGATCCAACGTTCATGAAGAAGTATGAGAATCTGATTCCTGTGGGCCGGATCGGCGAGCCCGAGGATGTTGCCGGGCCAGCGACGTTCCTGGCCTCGCGCGATGCCGACTATGTGAATGGTGTTCTGCTTTTTGTTGATGGCGGGCAACTCGCCTGAAGGGGCAATTACCCAATCAGGGTCGAAGCTTGATTCCAATTTTCTGATGGAGGAGATGACATGCGCAAAGTGGTCCATACTAAAAAGGCCCCCCAACCGCGGGGCGTCTATTCCCAGGCCATCGTTGCGGGCAGCTTTGTCTTTGTCGCTGGACAAGCGTGCGTGAACCCCAAGACCAACGAGTACGAATTCGGCGACATCCAATCGGAAACACGGCAGACTTTGAATAATATTTCCGCCATCCTGAAAGCGGCGGGCAGCTCATTGAAGGACGTCGTGCGCGTCGGTGTATTCCTTGGCGACTTAAATGATTTCGCAGCGATGAATGAAATTTACAAGCAGTTCTTTCCAAAAGACCAGCCCGCCCGCACCACCGTGGGCTGCCAACTTTCGAAGATCAAGATTGAGATCGATTGCATCGCGCGCGTCAGCAAGAAGCATAAGAAGAAGTGATTGGGGCGCATTTCGATCTTCTCCGTAATCTCAGCCGCCCGTGTGCGAGCGGGGCTGGTGCCCGCGGCCAAAAGTGAGGTGTTCATGCAATATCGAGAGCTTTCCACTCCGGTGCTTACCGTTGATCTCGATGCGCTGGAAAGAAATCTTGGGCGGGTGGCGGACTTGTGCCGCCGGCAGGGCGTTGGGTTGCGCCCGCACACGAAGACGCACAAGTCGGTGGAGGTTTCGCGACTTCAGTTGGCACAAGGCGCCGTGGGCCTGACGGTTGCCAAGGTGGGTGAAGCCGAGGTGATGGCCGACGCCGGGTTTGACGACATCCTCGTGGCGTTCCCGATCATGGGTGCGGAGAAGCTCCGGCGGTTGGCCACGATTGCCCGCGCGCGCCGTCTGCTGGTGTCGCTTGATTCGGAATCGGCCGCGCAGCAGCTTTCCCTCGCCGCTGCCGCACAAAATGTGACCATTGGCGTGCTGGTGGAATTTGACGCTGGAGGCCGCCGCTGCGGACTTGATCCCGGACCGGACCTGGTGGTATTGGCGAAAGCCATTGAGAAGCTGCCGGGACTGAAGTTTCGCGGATTGATGAGCTACTTTGGGAACGTGTGGGGAACTCCGGAACAACGCCGCGCGGAAGCCGAACACGTCGCTGAGCTTGTTACCCGAGCGCTGGCGGCGTTTCGCGCGGAACAGATGCCGGTGGAGATCGTTTCCGGCGGTTCCACACCCTCCGCCGAGTTTGCTCATTTGATTCCCGGGCTCACGGAGATTCGTCCCGGCACGTATGCCTACAACGATCTCAATACCTACTATCAAGGCGCGTGCAGTTTTGAGGATTGCGCCGTGCGAGTGGTGGCGACGGTGGTTTCCACCGCTGTGCCCGGCCGCGCCATCATTGACGCCGGCTCCAAAACACTTACTTCCGACCTGCTGGGTTCCGGTCCCAAATCCGGTTATGGATATATAGTGGAAGCCCCTGACGTGCCCATCATTAAGCTGAATGAAGAGCATGGCTACCTGGACATCACGCAGACGCAGCACAGATTTCACGTCGGCGATGTGGTGACGGTAATCCCCAATCATGTTTGCGTTACGGTGAATATGCACGACGAGATCGTGACGCTGCGGCAGGGCGAGGCGGTGGGTTGCTGGAAAGTTGCCGCACGGGGAAAGGTCCGGTAGCGGGCCGCAAGGCAAAATGGACCCCTCGTTCTGGTGGTTATGGGGGAGGAGTACCAATCTGGTGATCATTCGCCGGAACCAGGAAAGCAACGCAAAAGTCAAAATGCAAAAGGCACAAGGGGAAAGCCCGATGCCTCGGTAGCACCGCAGTAGGACTCAGTGTTTTTGACCCCCTCACCCGTCGCCGATTGCTGGAGTCCGATGGTCCGATCCGATCGGACCCGAAATCGGACCTGCCCCGGCTGATGAAAGCGCCGGATGCAGTCCCTCTCCCCCAAAGGGGCGAGGGAAGTAAATTCAACTCACCTCTTCACTCTGTGGCGTTTATTCAGACCTGAAATCGGCGGTTTTCAGCGGTAGAATCAATGGCTTCGGGGAAAATGCACGCGGCAGAATCCATGACCGGGCTTTTCCCCAAGGAGGAGAAATGAACACGCCACTGACCATACTGGGAATTGCCGGAAGTCTTCGCAATGCCTCATTCAATCGCGCCGCGCTGAGGGCGGCTCAACAACTGATGCCAGAAGGGGCGACGCTCGAGATCTTTGACCTTGATGGAATCCCGCCCTTCAATCAAGATGACGAAGCACACCCGCCGAAGCGCGTAGTGGAGCTTAAGCAACGCGTGCGCGCCGCTGACGCCATTCTTTTCGTTACCCCGGAGTATAACTACTCAATCCCCGGTGTTCTCAAGAACGCCATCGACTGGGCCTCGCGGCCTTACGGTGACTGCTCGTGGGAGGGGAAGCCGGTGGCAATCATGGGCGCTTCCGTCGGACCTTTGGGGACGTCACGCGCGCAATACCATTTGCGGCAAGTGTTTGTCTTCCTGAATATGTATCCGCTCAACCGGCCGGAGGTTATGATCGCCAACGCCTCTCAACGCTTTGATGAAAAGGGCAACCTTACTGATGAGGATACGAAAACGCACATTCAGAAGCTGTTGGTAGCCCTGGTGGCGTGGGCAAAGCATCATGAGGGCGGACGTCGGGCTGCCGCCGCGAGTGAGTAAGCGCGGAGAGGGACAGCGGGTAGCACAGCGCGGCGGAGGCGCAAAAGAAAGTCAAAACGCAAAGCGCAAACGTCAAATTTAAGCACACAACCCTCACCGCCTTGGGGGGAGTGGCGTGGGTGTATCAGATACGAGCGTTGCCGTGCGAGTTCCCGGGTGGCGCCCCGATACATCTGGACGCTCCGGCAACACACGCAAAATCTCTGCCCAGGCTTCCAACCCCAGCCCGGATATCTCACCAGAATCCAACGTCGGGTGAGGGGTGCCCAGCGGCGGGCGCCCCCTGACATTTCCTTCCTTGACAACGGCAGAAAAATAGGCTATGCTAAAAGCACGTGGATTGGGCAGGGCTGCTTGCCCACCTTATCGGCAGGTGCTCACTGCCGCGGCACGAAGTAAGCAGGTACTTTATGATGCTGTTTTCCCACCTCAGTTTCCCCCCAGAAATGCTTACGACATCGTGTCCATCCGGTACTCCAATCTTTCCCCTCCCCAAAGTTGAGAACATCTTGAAAACAAAGGCCCTGAAAATGGCAATTTTGTAAGCCAGAGTTGAGAGCATACTGAAAATAAATCCACTTGCGGGATTTATGGAAAACGGGATTGTCACACGACGAAATGTCTATTTAAGGAGGACCAAACCATCGGTGGCACGTCGCGATAACGGCGCACGATCTGGTGAGAACTCTGGGCTAGCCGATCCTGGTTTCTAAAGGGTCGCCGAAATAAGAGGCGATGTCGGCGCCACAGGGTGCGGCCTTGGTATCAACGGTAGGGTTCCCCTGCCACTGGGTGTGTCATTGGGCCACGCTGTTCCGGGCCTTGGCGGCGCCCAGTTTGAAATCACCATTAATATAGGCAGTGATTTGCGTGTCCTTGGGGATGGTTATGTCTTCGCCGTGCTTTAAGAGAAACAAGGGTGCAGCCGGGAAAAAAATGATGCCGGTGGCGACCAGACCGGTCGTCATGGTGCCTTTCTTATCCTGACCCTTGGACTCTTTCACCGCACGCAGAGGGGCTTTCTCGCCATCCACAAGGCGCACGTTGTCAATGCGGATATCGAGCTTTCCAGCGCGCCCCATTCTTCGCTTGGGCTGCGCGTCCGTAACGGTCCCCCACGCGATGCCCCCCTTCGGGATGATGACGATGCCACCGGACTTGACCTCTTCCAGGACCTCGAAATCCACCCGATCATTGACCTGTGCGTCCGCCGACGAGAGGGTTCGCGTCAGGCGGAGTTTAACGGGGGTACCGTCCTCGACTCCATACCCAGGGTTCTCCCGCACCGTAGCGGACGCGGTGTCCTCCAGCCTGGCTTTGAATCGGCATTCTTTCTCCCCGGTCACGGTCACAATCTGCTGATAGTCTTTCTTGCCCTCTAGGGAGACTTGCAGCGTGTGGGCGCCGAGCTTGGTTCGCAGCGCTAACTCGCCTCGGGCGTCGGCGTGGCCTTGGGGTTCCCCATCCAAGCGGACTTCGGCGTTGGGTGAGGTTTCAACCACCAATTGCCCCGTGGCCGCCGCACTCGCCTCCCGCAGAGCGGCAATTAGCGTGTCATCCGCTCCCGCCAAACGCAGGGTCTGGAGATACTGCTCGTCCGCCTGGAAATCAATGCCGCGCTGTTTTACCAGCGACACTGCGCGCTGGCTGGACACACCGCCCGCCACCAGCTTTCCGATTTGGTCCCGGCTTATGGGCTTCCTCGCGGCGCGTAGCGCCTGGATCACCTCGTCCTTCGCCCCGGCCTTCCGCAACACTTGCAGGTATTGATCGTTGGGATCGAAGTCGATGCCGAGCTTCCTGATTTTCTCTACCAAGTCGGTAGAGTTCACTCCGTACTTCACCAGGTCCGTAACTTGATTCTGTGTCAGGGGTCCCTGGGGTTGCTGGGGCAAAGCGAGCAATTGGACGGCGGCAAGAACCACGAACAAAATGAGGAAGCGGAGTTTCATGAGACACCTCTGGAGGTCCCCAAAGGGCTGTCACGAATATTGCCCGCGCGCGGAAGAAATACCCGCCATGAAGCCTCTAAGGGTGTGGGGCATTATACCTCCAAACGGCATTGTGGACCTCAGAACAAGAAAATCGGGTGGTGCCTTCCCGGAAGCCCGCCCAAGTGGCGGGTGCGGCGCACCTCCAAGGCCATGCATGCGCCACTTGCCAAGGGACCCCAAACCCGCTCCGACATGCCGGAACCCCCTCTCCCGCCGTGGTGTGGTGCACCCGACTTTGACTTTTGTGCTCCTCCCCTGGCGTTTTGACTTTCTCCTGCGGCCATGCCGCGCGGCGCTTCCCGCTCTGTGGCCGGCGCCTAGAATTACGTTTCGATCGCAGGGCGACTCATTGCGGGCGCTTGGGCTTCTAGCCAATTAAAGCCTTTATCGGTAAGGAACCACAAGTTGCGAGTGGGTGTGACCTTTTTGCCGGCCAATGTGTGCTCACGCATTCTCTCCAGCCGCTTGACCGCGTCGGGCTCTTCCATCTGGACCTCGGCGGCAAGGCTGTTTACCGTCCGATAGGAGTATGGCCCATTCAGCAGGGCCGTCAGAAGTTGTCGGTCGGTACGATCGACGGGAAGGTCCTGAAGCGAAGCGGGGAGAACAACCGGAGCGGATTCGGGAAGGGGTTCAGTGCGCTCCTCCATGGCTTGTCGAAGTACAGGCTCAGTTTCGCTCGCCCTTTCTTCCGCCAGAGCGGCCCGCGTCTGTGCTTCCTTGGATTCGCGCTTGGCTTTTTCGATTTCGACTGCCAGCCGCTTGGCGACGGTTTCCGCAAAGGTTCGGGAGAAGACGGCCGCCATCAGGCAAAAGCTGGTAAACACGAAAAAGTCGAAGGGCACACCCGACCCATAACGGATACTCGAGATCTTGTCGATCATGTCGCTGGAGATGGTTTTGAGAAAGAGGGGAGCAAGAAGCGCAGCCACCAATCCCAGAACGAAGCTCCGCGAGCGTTTGGCATACTCAGGATCATCCTTGTGCAAGAGCAGATAGTTGGCCGCTCCCCCCAGCACTCCCGCGCCGATCATGGCTACGAGCAAAAGAATCATGTTGTACCTGGTCATTCCCGCGTTCCTCCTGTTTTATGCGTAATTCAATCGGCGCCGGGATATCCCTGTTGCCACGTGGAGTTGACGTTTCCACTCGCCCGCCGCATTTATCTCATCGACTGTTTGATTCCGGGGATGAGGAAATTTTCAAAATAGGGGGAGAGAAATTCTGAACTATGAATTCCGGATTATGAACTCGGGCGGGATAGGATCCACCAGTTCTGACCCCCTCACCCGTCCTGCCCCGGCTGATGAAAACGCCGGATGCAGTTCACCCTCTCCCCCAAAGGGGCGAGGGAAGTAGGTTCAAATGGACCCCCGCGCGGAGAAGGTTGCTTGCCGTATTGGTAGTAGATCGGTAGGAAATCCGTAGGCGTCCCCTCGCTGGGGGGAGACAATCCCGGCAGGGTGGTGGGCGGTTCGCGAACAACCCCTACGACGCCAGAATCTGCCGGACGCGGTCGCAGTTTTCCTTCACTTCATCCTGAAAGCGGGGAAACATTCCCACGATGACGCAATCCTGCGGCTTGATGCTGCTGAAGGCTTCCTTAAAAGCTTTTTCGACCCCATCGGAATTTCGGGCCACGCGTCCCGCGGCAAGGATCTTGAACAGGAAGCAAGTCTTGGAAGTTTTACGCGCCACCTCGTAAGCGTGGGGAGGATCGGATTCAATGTAAAGTTCGTTGGCAGGCACTGGGAGCACACCCAGCAGCTTGCGAATTTCTTCCGGGGTCCGGGAGCGATTGTACGCACAGAGGAGGTAGAAATCCACGTCCCAACCGCGCTCCTCCACGTATTCCACCACTTCCGGTTTATGCGTGCCGATGCCAACCCTCACTCCCGCTTGGCGCATTTTCTTGCAGTACTCCTGCACCTGGTCCATCTTGCCGTCGCGGAAAAGGCGGTCGGTAAGTTCCCCGTGGTGGTAGAGCGCGGTGGCCCCAGTGCGACGCACGGTTTCCTCCACCGGGCCCATTTTGATGTCGACGGCGATCAAGTGCATCTTCCCGCCCTTGGCCCGGAACAGTTCCAGATCCGAGAGAGCGCTGTCACTGTGGGCATACTGATAGGCATTGATGCCGTTCTGCTGACATTGGAGCAGCGTTTGGCTGATGCGGTCAGGCGTATTCCAATCGACCATCAATTTATCGAGAAGCCTGTTGAAATGGGAATATCCATAGAATTGGTTGCAGCCCATTACCAAGCGGCTGATTTCCACGTCGCCAAAGCGGACTTTGGGAAGCGATGCCGCGGGTGGCGTCTGCGCTTGACCCCGGGAACCCACCGCAAATGTCGCTGCCAAACTGGCTGAGGATTTGAGGAAGTTTCGTCTGCTGCTCATGGATTTCGCACCTCGCTGAGCGTGTGGACAGACCTCTGTGAGCTAACTTCCACAGGATGTCCAAGATGATCAAATTCGGAGCAAGAAGGGAACCAAAGGGGATGTGGGTACATCCGTGAAGTCGGGGAATTAAGACAAAAAGTTTACTTGGGCACCTCAGTCGGCGGATTCTTTGCGAGCAAACGCCAAAGAACGCCGCCGATTCTCTATTGGCACCCACGAAACTGTGCCTCCATAAGAGGCTGGTGGCTGGTGTAAAATAGTCTACTTCCTGGATAACCTAATTGGAGAGCCCATGGAAATGCGACGCCGTGAATTCCTGAAGAAGTCGGTGAAGGGAGCGGCCGCGGTTTCGGCCGGACTTTGCGTTCCCTTGCAGTCTCGATCTGTCAGTTCGGGACGTGCGACAGGGCAATACGAAATCCCTGGCTGGCGCGATTCGCGTTGGCCAGCCACGGGCCCGCTAAGAGCCAACCCTGCCAACCCGCGCTATTTCACGGACGGCAGTGGTCGAGCCATCTTCCTTACCGGATCGCATACCTGGGCCAATTTTCAGGATTTGGGTATGCCCCCCGTGGCGCGCTTCGATTATCCCGACTACATTGACATGATGGTGAAACACAATCACAATTTCATGCGCTTCTGGCATTGGATGGCTGCGGCCTACGCGCCTTGGACGGATGAGAAGATCCTATTTGAACCGTTGCCGTATCTGCGCACAGGTCCCGGCCTGGCGCTCGATGGACTGCCCAAGTTCGATTTGGCGAAGTTCAATCCTGAGTACTTCGAGCGGATGCGTTCTCGCCTAGTTTACGCCCGCGACCATGGAATCTATGCCGCTGTGCAACTCTTCCAAAGCTTTAGTGAAAAGAAGAAGGGCGACCCCTGTGATCCCTGGCCGGCACATCCCTACAACGGGAAGAACAACATAAACGGGTTTAACGGCGAGGAAGGCAACTCCGGGATGGTCAGTCTTCACCGGCCGGAGGTGCGGCAGATGCAGGCCGCATACCTGCGCAAGGTCATCGACACAGTGAATGACCTCGACAGCATCCTATATGAGGTTATGAATGAGGGCGGAGACAGGGAGTGGGATTGGTGGGTCGTCAATTTTGTGCATGAATACGAGGGCTCAAAGGGACGGCAGCATCCCGTAGGATTGACGGGGTACAACTCCGAAGGGCTGAAGTCGATGCTCGAAAGCCCGTGCGATTGGGTCTCGCCCGGGTCCGATGATGGTGATTACTTCCGGCAAGACCCTCCCGACTGGGACGGCAGGAAGGTGGCAGTGCTCGACACCGACCACCTTTGGGGTCATGGGGGAACCCCCTCATGGGCTTGGAAGAGTTTTTGCCGTGGCTATAACACCCTACTGATGGATTCCTGGGTTCCCATCCCCGGCCATCCCTGCGGAGAAGTGAACTGGGCTTCCCGCCCCGGCTACCCCACGCGCGACTTAAACCGCGCGGATGCCTGGGTATGGGAACCGGTCCGCAAGGCAATCGGCAACACCCGCGTTTACGCGAACAAGATGAACCTGGTGGAGATGACTCCCCACAGCGACCTGGCATCCACGAGGTTCTGCCTGGCCAATCCCGGCCATGAGTACCTGGTCTACCTGCCCGAAGGATATGAAGTATCCGTAGCCCTGCCTGCCGTTGCGAGAACTTTCGAAGTTGAATGGATGCATCCCATCGAAGGCGAGATCACCGGTGGCGGGACGTTTCGCGGTGTGGGCAAAACGGAGTTTTTGGTGCCATTCCCTGGCCCGGCCGTGCTGTACCTGCGCGGTGTTTGAGTTGGAAAGGGCGGTGCTTCAGCCCCGCCGTTTCAGACCACCCTGTCGCGAAACCCCTCCTCGTCTG
>JARLGN010000216.1 GCA_031292775.1 Acidobacteriota bacterium
AAGGTGTCACAACTCTTTCCCCGATACCACTGCTTGTCGCTGAACTGCATGTCCCGCGCGCTGACGTCGTGCAGCACGGTGTAACCGGCAATGTACTTGTGCGCTTCGCTTTCGGGAATGTTCTTCCCGCGTTTGCCGATGACCACGGCGAATTCCGCTTCGTAATCAACCTGCGTGGAATTTGGAGGCAGCTTGATAGCATCACCGGGTCCGCAAATGGTATTGTGCGATTTAAGGAAGAAGATTGGCGCCGGGGGCGGCTCCTGTCCGCCTTCGCGAGCGTGATCAGCATAGTTCAGGCCGATGCAAGTAATCTTGTTGGGATGCGCAATCGGCGCGCGCAGCTTGGCTGTGCGCAAGGGAACAAGCAGGCCCTTGGGACCTTTCTTGCCCAGCGCATTCGCACACGCCGCAACAACTCCCAGCGCTTTGCGGTACCCTGCTCCCAAACCCAAAAGTTCAATCATGTCCTGCGGCGCTCTTTCCAGCTTGCGCAGAACTTTTGCCGCCGCAGCCACCTTGGCATCGCTGATTCGTCCTTTGGCAATCAAGCCATAGGCCGAGGCCACGTCCACTACAAAGTCGCCTTGCACCACTCCCAAGCGGGATTGCTTCGCGGATTCGTATGTCACCAGTCTCATATTTGGATTCTCTCCTTCGCTAGCGAATTAAATTTTCCCATCACTGGCGCCGAAGTATCGCGCCCTCAATTCTTATTCTTGACAAGGGCTTAATAGCCATTCAGAACCATTAATATCGGCAGTTTTTGGCATCTCCTGAATCTTTTACAGTAGCCTTAGCCGAGCGCCAATATGTCGTCCATTATATTCCACCAGCCTCAGTCACCGGTTACCTGAAAGACATAATGTCCTGAGCCCACCTCGAATACCACGCGCTTGCCGTCGAGTTTTCCTGCCATTATGCCCGCCGGGCCTTCCGGATGGAACTGCCCCTTTTCCCAAACGATTTCGCCGCCTTCGCGAATAGTAATGTCGGTCATCTGGTCTTCCTTGGGAACCGACACGCTTGCCGTTGCGTTGACGGGAATATCCACCTGCAACGTAATGATTCCCGGCTCGTGGGTCCATGACGATGTCACGTTGCCGCGCACGCTGCCCACGGTGGCGCTGACGGAGGTCAAATCGCGCGTCACCTGGGGCTCAATGAGGATGTGATAATAGCCCGGACTTTTGGGGTCCACGTTGATGCCACCCAATCCCTCATATAGCCACGCGTCGATGCTTCCCATCATGTGGTGATTTTGGGAATTCATCGACGGGCCAACCTTCTTCTGCCAAAGTTCCCAAACCGTGGTGGCGCCATTTGCCAGCATATAACCCCAACTGGGGTAAGTGGTTTGGGTCACCAGGTCATACGCCAGATCGGCGTGGCCGGTCATGGTCAGAGCGGGCATCAGGTAGCGCAATCCCGCCAGACCCGTGGTCAGATGCGTGTCATGCAGATAAAGAATATCGTTGGCCAGGTTATTTCCCACCTGACGGCGGCTATCGGCGGGAACCATATCCAGGAAGAGTGGCAGCACGTTGGCCGTCTGCGCCCCGGTGCTGTAGGTCTTGGTGTCAGGATGGAAGAAAGCCTTGTTGAACGCTTCTTTGATTTGCCCGGCGCGTCCGTTGTAGGTCGCAGCGTCATCGGACTTGCCGAGTGCGGCCGCCATTTTGGAAAGCACCAGGGTGTCGTAATAGTAGTAGAAGTCGGAAACCTCCGCCCCCGGAGTGATCTCCGTCGCCACCCAATCGCCGTAATAGCTGAAGGTCAAAACATTGTCGGTGGCGCGCCGGCTGAGGTCATCCACGTATTTCTTCAGGCCTTCATAGTTGTCCTGGATCACACGCAAATCGCCATTCTGCTGGTAGAGGTACCAGGTGATCAGCGGGAATGCCGTGCCCCACGCGGGATCGGCGGGGCGCCGGCCGTGGGTCAGGTGAGGAACCGTGTCGGTAATGGTGCCGTCGGCGTCCTGCACATCACGCATGTCGCGCAGGAAGTTGCTATAAAAGGCCGTCATGTCAAAGTTCAACATCAGGCCTTCCGAACTCACTTGCGCGTCGCCCATCCAGCCCTGGCGTTCGTCGCGCTGGTCGCAATCGGTGGGAACGCTGTGCAGGTTGGTCAAGTCCGACCAGCGGATGATTCGGTGAATCTGGTTCAACAACTGTTTGGAAGCCACAAAGCTGCCCGTGGTTTCCACCGCCGTGTGCACCACGTGCCCGCGCACTGAATCCGCACTCGGCGTGCCAGGGAATCCGGTGACTTCCACGTAGCGGAAGCCGTGATAGGTGAAGCGCGGATGGTAGCGCTCCTCGCCATCGCCGCGCAGAATGTAAATGTCGCGCTCTTTGGCCCCCCGCATGTTCTCGCGGTTGATCATCCCGTTGTCATAGAGCAGTTCGGCGAAGCGCAGTTGGACCTTTGTTCCGCGCGGACCGTTCACCTTGATGTCAACCCAGCCGCTGAAGTTCTGCCCCATGTCGTAAACGTAAACGCCGGGCTGCGGATTGGTCATGGTGAGGGGAACCATGGAATCCACTTCCTGGATGGGCGGCATCATCTGCGCGGAAAGCACGCCTCCGGGAGCTTTTACCGCTTTCGCCAGCTCCCAACCATCATCCTTGAATCCCGGCATGTCCCAGCCCGGAGTCTCCAGACGAGCGTCGTAAACTTCGCCGTCCCAAATGCTGTCGATCACAATGGGACCGTTCTTGGCCTTCCACGCCGGGCCGCTGCTGACGCTCACATGTTTGCCGCTGGCGAGTTCAACGTCGAGTTGGAACATCAGCACACGGTTGCGAAACCAGCCTTCACCCAGCATCACGCCCACAGCGTTGGCGCCTTTGTGGAGCTTTGAAGTGACGTCGTACGCGGAGTACAGATCGCGTTTATCAAACGAGGTAAAAGCGGGATCCAGGTAGTTGTGGCCAATCCTTGAGCCGTTGAGGTGGAGTTCGTAATAACCCAGCCCGCAGATGTAAGCGCGTGCACGGCGTGGAGCTTCCGCCAGGGTAAATTCCTGCCGTAGTTGATTCGCGCCGCCGATCCATTGCCCCTTCCAATCATCGGCGGAAAATAGACCGGTATCGAAGCTGGCCGCCTGGCTGTACTCGCTGGCAATGCCATTCCGGTCCCAGTACCGGACCTTCCACCAGTACGAGTGATCGCTCTCCAGA
>JARLGN010000217.1 GCA_031292775.1 Acidobacteriota bacterium
TTGCAGGAGAAGTACGTGACGCCGGACGTTCGGCGCGAGGAAGAAGCTGCGAATCGCCGCCTATTCGTTCTGCAAATCATTCAGCCCGGCCTGGCGGGATTGATGGATGGCTCGGTTTCAACTCTGGCCCCGGTGTTTGCCGCCGCTTTCGCCACGCGCAGCAGCCCCGACGCTTTTCTGGTGGGCTTGGCGGCCTCGCTGGGAGCGGGCATCTCCATGGGATTTGCAGAAGCCCTCTCGGACGACGGCTCGCTGACGGGCCGCGGACATCCCTATGTGCGGGGTGTGGTCTGCGGCTTGATGACTGCGGCGGGAGGAATTGGGCACACGCTGCCGTTTCTGATTCACGATTTCCGCCTGGCCATGACGGCGGCCGTTGTGGTGGTCATGGCAGAACTTGGGGCAATCAGTTACATCCGTCATCACTACATGGATACGCCCTGGCTATCCGCCACGTTTCAAGTCATGGTGGGCGGCGCACTGGTTTTCCTTACCGGAATTTTGATCGGAAGCTCATAAGTTAATCGGGAGATCGGGCCATCGGATCATCGGGTCATTTAAAGGCCGTCCTTGGTCGTTGTCCGTCGTCAATAGCTTCAGTCCTTCGTGTCCGCTTGTCACAAGCGCTTTACGATGGGCCACGGACGCCCCGCAATTTTTCAATAGCTCGATGACCCGATGAATAAATGACCCGATGACATGTAGGGGAGGAACTCATGCGCCTTGTATTGGGTTCGGATCATGCCGGGTACTTGCTCAAACAGGAGTTGATTGAATATCTCCGCACCTTGGGTCACGAGGTTCTGGACGTCGGCACGTGTAGCACCGCCGCAGTGGATTATCCTGATTTTTCCGAGGCGGTTGCCGCTGCGGTGCTCGACGGCAGGGCCGAGCGCGGCGTGCTGATTTGCGGCAGTGGTGTGGGCGCGTGCGTTGCCGCCAATAAAATTCCTGGAATCCGCGCCGCCATTTGCCACGATGCCTATTCCGCCCACCAGGGGGTTGAACACGATGACATGAATGTGCTGGTGTTGGGCTCCCGCATCATCGGAAGCGAGTTGGCCAAGGATCTGGTGCGCAATTACCTGCAGGCGAACTTTAGCGGCGAAGAACGCCACGTGCGCCGCCTGGCAAAAGTGAAGGCCATCGAAGCGCGTTACCTGCATCCTGGACATTGAGGGTTGCCAGCAACCCCTGATACGTCCCCCATTCGCGATGAATGGTTGCAGAACTGACGAAGAGGTTCGCACTACACGGGCGTTTGCCCCATTCTCCTGCTCCTGCCGGCGAGCTGCTATGAGACCACGATTCATCATCCCTCTCCTGTTTCTCACACTCACGGCGCCCCAGGCGTTTCCGCAGCAAGAGGTTAAGACTGCCGCGCGGACCGCGGACCTGCCGCCGGCTGCGATGGTGCGTGTCGGTACATTCCCTGAAGAATTTAGGCGGGCATACACGGTCAAGGATGGCTTGCCGTCCGACGATGTGCGCGCGATTGCAATCACGGCTTCGGGTGATGTTTATGCCGCCACGGCGCGAGGTCTGGCGCACTTTTCCGGCGGCAAGTGGACCACCCTTTCAACGGACGGCGAGGCCGTGGAACAGGTCGCCGCACGTGGTGACGGCATCTGGTACATATGCAACGGGAAACTGATCCACTTGCACGGCGCGTCATTCACTCTGCCTCCGGTGAAAGTGAACTATATCGCGATCAGCGAAAAGCCATTCCTGGCCACCGACGCCGGCCTGTACATTCTAAGCGGAAAGAAGTTTGTTCTAGACTCTCGCCTGGCCCGATTGTTGGGAAATGAGAAAGCCATCCGGCAAGTGGCCGTTGGCGCTGACGGTCGCATTGCGGTAGCTGCTGCCGGTGGACTTTTCCTTAAGCAGGGAAGTGGCGCATGGGGCGCGGTTTATCTAGGCAATTCCACCCGCAGTTGGGCGCTGCATGATGTACGCGGTGTGGTGTTTGACTCCAGAAATCGCCTCTGGTTTTCCAGCGTGCAGGGTATCGGCTGCGAGGATGGTGAATGGCATCTTTACACTGGAGCTGACGGCCTTCCCTACAACGATTTCACCGCACTCTCTGCGGGCGAAAACGGCACGGTGTGGTTGGGCACAAAGCTGGGAGCCATCCGCTACGACGGCAACAATTGGGAATACCGCCAAGGGCCGCGCTGGCTTCCCCACGACAATGTGCGCTCCATCGCCGTGAAGGGCAATGGCGATGCGTGGTTCGCCACCTCCGCAGGGGTCGGAGTTATTGAGCGCCGCCCCACAACGCTTGCCGCTAAAGCCAGGTTCTTTGAGGACGAGATCGATAAGCGCCATCGCCGCACTCCCTATGGGTATATCAACCACGTCAACCTGAAGCATCCTGGCGACGCAACCGAGTGGGAGCAGCGCGCCAGCGACAATGACGGTTTTCGGACCGCTCTGTACGGTGCGGGCGAGTGCTTTGCCTATGCGGCCACCAAGGATCCGCTTGCCCGGCAGCGTGCCAAGGCGGCATTTGAAGCCTTGCGGTTTCTCCGCGTTGTTACCGAGGGTGGGCCCCATCCCGCCCCCAAAGGATTTATCGCCCGCGCCATCTTGCCCACTGGCGATCGTGACCCCAACCTCGACGACAGTCCCGCGCGGGATGAGCGAACGCGTGACACTCGGGACGCGTTGTGGAAAGTTATCACGCCACGATGGCCTGTATCCGCCGATGGGAAGTGGTACTGGGAATCGGATACCAGCGCGGACGATCTGGATGGGCACTTCTTCTTCTACGCGCTCTACTACGACCTTGTCGCGGACACGGACGAAGAACGCAGCCGGGTGCGCGAGCACGTTGCCGCGGTGGCGGAGCACCTGATCGATCACAACTTCCAGCTTGTCGATCATGACGGCAAGCCGACGCGCTGGGCCGTATTCAATCCGGAAA
>JARLGN010000218.1 GCA_031292775.1 Acidobacteriota bacterium
GGACCGGGAGATCGAAAACTACCAGCAACGGCAGGCCCTGTATACGGCGGAGCATAAGGAGGACGATCCCGTGCGCGACGATGCCGATCTGCTCCTGCCGAGCCAGGAAATGGGCGACGTGATCCGCTATGAGACTCACCTGGAAGATCAGATCGAACGCAAGCTGCGGCAATTCTACGCCCGGCGCCGGGAACCGGTGCTGCACCAAACGGAACCGCTGCCAGCGGCAATGGAGGAAGCCGAGGCGGTCGAGTTGGCGTGCCAAACCGCATCCGAGGGGTCGCAGGATTGAGAATCCCAATCGCTAAAAACTACGCAAATTGCGTGGAGACTTCATGTCCACCGATCTGTCCCGTGCGCAAGTAACCAAAGCTGACAACATACTGAAAACAAAGGGCGGTGAAAGGCGATTTTCCAGTGCCAAAGTTGGTAACATGCTGAACATAAGCCGGTTACCTGAATATTTCACAATGCGGAGAACGGGTGACAAATTGTTTGGTCAGGTGATGCGTGGCGCATGGAGGATACATTTATCCTTGGCCTCGGTTGCGTTCCAAGGCGGCGTCGAGCCGCACGCACTCCAAGGCGCTTCGCGCAGTCGTATTGGATGAGAGGGCCGGTCCCGGCACACTCGTCCCTTAATTAACCAGTTAAGTGTTATCTTGTTTTATGTTAGTGTTCGAGAAGATGCAGAGATACTGCCATGGTGACTGGGCTGCAACCATCTGATGACAGATCCGATTCATGAGTCCAAAATCGCCAATCACCCATCGCAAATCACCAATGATCAATCAGGAGTTCTGGTTTTCCACCAGTTGCTTGGCGCGTTGGGCGGCGCGGACCACGGCTTTGATCAGCGTGACGCGCAGGCCGCCTTCTTCCAGTTCCATCAGGCCATCGATGGTGCAGCCCGCGGGCGTGGTGACCATATCCTTCAGTTTGGCCGGATGCTCGCCGGTGTGCAGAACCAATGAAGATGCGCCGAGCAGCGTTTGCGCGGAAAGCTCAGTGGAAAGTTCGCGCGGCAGGCCCAGTTTCACTCCTCCTTCGGCCAGCGATTCAATGATCAGGTAAACATAGGCGGGGCCGGAAGCGGAAAGCCCGGTGATGGCGTCCATGTGCTTCTCTTCCACCACCACGGTGCGGCCCATGGCGCTGAAGATTTCCCGCGCCAGCGAGACATCATCCGGCGTGGCGTGGGTGCCGGCGGCCAGCGCCGTCATGCCTTGGCGAATCAGGCACGGCGTGTTGGGCATGGCGCGCACCACGCGCACCGGGCGCCCCAGTTCGCGCTCGATGAGCCCCGTGGTCACCGACGCCGCGGCGGAGATGATCACCGCGTCCTTGCCCAGCGCCTTCTTGATCTCGTGCAGCACCCCCTTCACCTGCTGGGGTTTCAAAACAATTAATACTAGGTCTGCGCCTCTTACTGCCTGGATATTATTCGTACTGGCTCTAACCCCGTATTTGCCGGCGAGAAAATCCGCTTGCGGCGGCTCCGCCACGGTCACTTCCACGTTTTCGACGGGAATGAGCTGCGAGCCCAGTATCCCGGAAAGCAGGGCCTCGCCCATTTTCCCGCAGCCGATCAGCGCCAGTTTCTTTACCCGGGTTTGGAAATCGCGCGGGTTGCGAACAGCCTTGGTGTCAGTGGTTTTCATTTTTGTCCTTGGAAATAGAGTAGGGGCGGTTCGCGAACCGCCCCTGTTAAGGTGAATACCGATACTGTCTAAAGAAGGGTTATCAGGGAATTACTTCTCGCTCCCGGCAGGGCTGACCCCCTCACCCCCACAACAAGCAGAACGTGGGGCCCCCTTCCCGCCCCGGCTGATGACAGCGCCGGTTGCGGTCCACCCTCTCCCCCAAGGGGGCGAGGGGAGTGAATTCAAATTGCCTACTGCTTAGTGCCTACTGCCTACTTTCTTGCCGCTGCCTGTGCTGCGGTGACCTCTTCCTTGGAGGTGGAGATCCACGGCATCATCTTGCGGAGTTCGCTTCCAACCTTCTCGATGAGGTTGCTGGCGCCCTTGGCGCGCATTTCCAGGAAATTCTTGCGTCCCTTGGCGTTTTCATCCATCCACTCATTGGCAAACTTGCCGCTCTGTATTTCCGCCAAAACCTTCTTCATGGTTTCGCGCACGTGCTCGTCAACCACGCGTGGGCCGCGGGTATAATCGCCGTATTCGGCCGTATCGCTCACGGAATAGCGCATGTACTTGATGCCGCCCTGGTAGATGAGGTCAACGATCATCTTGAGCTCGTGCAGGCATTCGAAGTAGGCGATCTCCGGCTGGTAGCCAGCCTCGACCAGCGTCTCGAACCCGGCGGTGATGAGGGCTGACACTCCACCGCAAAGAACCGACTGCTCGCCGAAGAGGTCCGTCTCCGTCTCTTCTTTGAAGGTGGTGCCAATGACGCCTGCCTTCAGCGAACCAATCCCCTTGGCATACGCCAAGCCGGTGGCTTCCGCGTGGCCGGTAGCATCCTGCTCAATGGCCAATAGGGAAGGCACGCCAACGCCCTCGGTGAAGAGTTCGCGCAGGCGATGTCCGGGGCACTTGGGCGCGATCATGATGACGTCCACATCCTTGGGCGGAAGGATGAACTTGAAGTGAATGTTGAAACCGTGCGCAAACGCCAGCGTCTTGCCGGCGGTCAGATTGGGGCCGATGGATTCCTTGTAGAGCTTCGCCGCCGTCTGGTCTGGCACCAGGACCATGATGACATCGGCGCGCTTGGTGGCTTCCGCCGGATCGTAGACTTCCAGTTTCTGGGCCTGCACTTTGGCGCGTGAAGCGCTGGTGGGCTGCAAGCCGACAATCACCTTCACTCCGCTGTCGCGCAGATTCAATGCGTGCGCATGCCCCTGGCTGCCGTAGCCGATAATGGCCACGGTCTTCCCGGCCAGATTTTTCAGGTCGCCGTCTTTCTCGTAATAAACTTTAGCCATAGCGCTTTAATCCTTTTTTGTTTATTGAATTTGTAAACAGGAATTATATACCAAATGCAGGAGTCAGGAGTCAGAAGCCAGAAGTCAGAAGCTACGCATCACGATGGTTGAAGGTATTCTAACTCCTGACTTCTGGTTCCTGACTCCTTCTTCATCACGCTTGCGCCCCGACCAGGACCCGGCTGGGCGCGGTCTGAGTGGTCTTTATGCAAGAGAAGGGGAGGAACTCCGGGATGTCAAATGCCGATGCGGCGTGTTGGCGGCGGCTCTCCGCGGGAACCTCCAGGAGATATCTTCCGTGACTGGCAAAGACCAGCTTCGATCCCGGAACCGTCTTCAGGACCTCCGCCACACGCGAGGTGTCAGCGCCGGCATCGATGAATACAAAGGAGGCGTCGGCGGAAGTCTGGTGCTGGTAATAGGAGACACGCTCCACGCCCTCCATGCCGCGCAGGTAGTTGAAGAGATGATCGATGTCCCCCTCAGGTGAGTCCAGCACGGCCATCATGGAAAAACTATTGGGCCGCGTGCCCATGGCCAGGGTGTTGATCTTCATTCCCTTGCGGCGAAAAACGTTCATGAGCCGGCAAGTCACAATCATGTCCTGTTCGGTTTCAAGCGTGATAAGCCATTGCATGGAGAAGTCCTCCCCAGGGTGTCAAGTACGGGAAAAGGTGTCAGGTGCCAGGTGTCAGGTGTCAGGGAAAACGAAATTCGAAACTCGAAACTGGAAATTCGAAACTCGCGAATTGGCATCGGCATTACGATTTTCGAGTTACCAGTTTCAAGTTCCGCTCTTTCCCTGGTACCCGACACCTGGCACCTGACACCTTTTTAAACTGCCCACAAATCGTCCAACGCTTCTTCTTCCACCTGAACGCGCGGCGGTTCCACCACCATCTCCGCCAGCGAGGCTCCCGGGGGAACGATGGGGTAGACGTTTTCCGTTGGGTCCACCCAAACGTCAAGCAGGCGCGGCTCGCGGTCCTTCAGAAAGTCCTCAACGGCGTCGGGGACGTCGGTGCGGTGTTCCACGCGCGCGCCGCGAATGCCGTAAGCCTCCGCCAGCTTTACGAAATCCGGAGCAAAATCCAGGTCAGTATCGCAGTAACGCTTCTCAAAGAAGATTTCCTGCCACTGGCGTACCATGCCCAGGGCGCGATTGTTGATGATGACAATCTTCACCGGCACGCGGTATTGCACCACCGTGGCCAGATCGTTCAGCGTCATTTGGAATCCGCCGTCGCCGACAATGGCAATCACCTGGCGGTCGGGGAAAGCCATCTGCGCGCCCATGGCGGCGGGGAAGCCGTAACCCATCGAGCCCAGCCCGCTGGAAGAGAGCCACGTGCGCGGCTGCGTGAAGTTGTAGAACTGCGCGGTCCACATCTGGTGCTGGCCCACGTCCACGGAAATAATGGCGTCTTCCGCGGCGCGCTGGGCAATGGCTTCAATCACCATCTGCGGCTTCACGGTGTTCGCATATTTGTCGTAGGTCAGCGGATGCTCGCCGCGCCACGATTCGATGCGTTGCAGCCATTGCTGGCGCACGGGTGTGGGAGCGGCCTTGCGGCGTTTCAGAACATCAATCAATGCCTTCATTGCCTCGCGCGCGTCGCCCACCAGGGACAAATCAACGTGGACGTTCTTGTTGACCTCCGACGGGTCAACGTCAAACTGAATCTTCTTCGCGCCAGTGGCAAAACCGTTCAAGCGGCCCGTGAC
>JARLGN010000033.1 GCA_031292775.1 Acidobacteriota bacterium
CGAGGAGCGGATGGAAGTCTTGAATACGCAGGAAGGCGTATGGCGTTGCCGCACCATCTTCAATTGCGTGGAAGCCTGCCCGCGCGACATCAATATAACCCGCGCCATCGGCGAGGTGAAAAAGGCGCTTTTGTACCGGAAGGTCTAAAGGAAGGTGTCAGGTGCCAGGTGTCATGGGACAGGCGACAGGATGCCGCGTTTCGAGGCGATAGCGCAAGAGCAAGTCAAAAGGCAAAAGGCAAAAGTGAAGAGCCTAAGCTTCGGGAAGGTTTCAGTAGCCCAAAGAGATTTAGACCCCCTCACCCGTCCCGCCCCGGCTGATGAAAACGCCGGTTGCGGGCCACCCTCTCCCCCAAGGGGGCGAGGGCAGTAGATTCGAATGTGCCGTCAGAACCCCCACTTCCTTAACGGGGCGAGGGCAATAGGCTCAGGGGACTTTTCACTTTTGACCTTTGCCTTTTGCGTTTTGCCTTTTGACTTGCTTTTGCAACGTCCCCCGCCGCGCTACGGGGTCTGCTGTAACCTGTCCCCTGTGACCTGTAACCTATTTCAGGTGCTGATCCAGAAACGCCACGGTGCGTCGCCAGGCGTCGGCGGTGGCATCCTCATTGAAGCCCAGCCTGTTGCCTGAGTTTTCAAAGTCGTGGCCGGCGTGCCGGTATATCTTGAGGTCAATTGACTTGTGGGCATTCTTCATGGCGTCTTCGAAGGCATAGGCGTCGGTCGCCAGCACGGAGCGGTCATCCGCGCCAAAAATTCCCAACACCGGCGCGTTAATCTTCTGGATGTCGGCAGGATCAGTGGGCACGGAGCCATAATTCGACACGCAAGCGGCCAGGAAAGGGTCCGTTACGGCCAACTGGAGCGACCACTTCCCTCCCGCGGACCAGCCGATGGCGCCCATCTTCTCCTTCACTACATCCGGACGCGCATAGAGCAAGTGGATCGCAGCTTCCAGGTCGCGCAGGGCGCGGTCCCGCGGCGTGCCGATCATCAAATCATAGGCAAGAGCGGGATCGTAGGCGGTCTGGCCGCGGTAGAGGTCAACGGCCAGGGCCACGTAACCCTGACCCGCCAGTTTCCGCGTCTGTTCCTTAACCCAATCCGTCAATCCCCAATCATCGTGGATGACCACCAGGGCGGGATACTTGCCGGGTGTGGCGGGCGTTGCCAGGTAACCGGCAATGGTTTCCGAACCACTCAGGAAGGTAATATCCTGCGTTTTGACGGGACCGGCAACAGCGGTGGCGGTGATGGCCAAAAGACTCCAGCCCACCAGAACAGCGATACGGCGCATTCCCAATCCTCCGCGGAGATTTCATTCATCGGGCACAGGCCGACGCCGCTATTATACTTTACGGGGAGATATTCGCGACGCGGTTTCGTCCCGGTGGTTATGCGGTAGTGTTTTAGGGTCGACGTAGCGGCGGGTTTATCCCGCCATTTCGCCGGCGAATTTAAGATCGGATGGCTTGGCCGCTGGATGGATTCCTGAACCTCAAAGGGCCGTTGATTTAGCCCCAAAGGGGCGAAATAACGAAGCCCTGCTCAGCACCACCCCGTCGCCGGGGGCGCCACCCCTCCTCATCTGAGGAGGGGAGCCGTAAATGCTCCCCTCCTGAATCAGGAGGGGCGGCGCGTTCGCGCCGGGGGTGGTATCCGGCGCGTGCGCTGCCGCCATACTGGCGGCATGCTCCGCACTTCGCCGTTACGGTTGACTGCACGGATAACGCTCCGGAGGATTGCTTCATTTGGGTCATGCATCGTCTGCGCTGACTACCCGCTACCCCGTCGCAAGGCGACGGATCTGGTGTGTACCCGGCAGCGGCCAGTCTCCGACAAGGCGACAAACCGTCAAGGTGAACGTAGGTCCTGAAGGAACCGTAGAAATCTTGGGGAGCGAGGAAATTCGGTCCCGCAAGGGACGTCTGAAATACTGCCGCAGGGCGACCCTTGGAGGTCTTCGGACGAGAGTCCTGGGGGCGCTGCACGCCACTCATGATAGGATGTGTCGCAGGTGATCGCCCATGATGCGGTGCGCCCTGCTCGGTCGATGCTTTAGGATTCCGTTGATTCTCTTGACGGTCTGTCTCTGGCGTCCGATTTGCGCCGCTGAGACTCCCACGTCGCTATGCGACCGCGACCCCACCTCTGCGCTTGTCTTTGTTGGTACGCTAACGGCCGCGAAGCCGCAAAAAGAGTACGCCGATTTCACGATAATGAAATTCCATGTTCTTGAACTGTTGGAAGGTGAGACATCGTCTGACGTCACCCTGGGAATGGAACCGGCCTGTTACCAAGACCCGGCAATGCCTGACCAGATCGGTCGTGCGTATCTTGTTCGGACTCATCTGATGAGCGAAGGTATCATCGACACACTCATGGACTGCGACCAGATGCGTCCAGTAGACCAAGCGAGCACAGAACTCGAATATTTTCGCAAGGTTAAGAAGGGAAAGACTCCAACGGAAATCTCGGGAGAAGCAAGGTTCCAAAAGCGGCTCCCCCTGACGAGCTTTCCACTGCCTGGGACGAGCGTCCATCTCTTGGGCGGGGGCCACGAGTACAACTTTGTAAGTGATGACAGAGGCTTGTTTCGGGGCGTGCTTGATCCGGGACGGTATAAAGTCAGTGTCGGTTTTCCCAAGGGATTTGAGCCAATCTCCGAAGGATTGTGTGGTCCCCTGGAGTTCACGCTGGCAGAGGGACGCTGCACGTCGGTCGCGTTATGCGCCCAAGCCAGTGGGTCAATAACGGCCCATATTGTGGACGCAGATGGCGACTCGCTCCCGTCGAATTATAAGTTCGGATTGACTCTAACGACTGCTGAACGCGGGGAGTTTGTGGAAAACGTGTTTCCCGACGAAAAGAGCAACCTGGTAATCGATAATCTCTTGTCCGGTAAATATATTCTCGCGCTAACTGCCCCTGCAACGGAAGAGGCGCCGTATCGACCATTCTATTACCCCGGGGTCAGAAGCCGGGCCGAGGCGCAGGTGATAGATCTGGGGCCGGGAGAGCAGAAGGTATTGCCGGAGATGCGAATCAAAAAGGGAAAACCTTGTTGGATTCGAGTACATGTGATCGACGAGGACCAGAAATCGTTACCGTCCGATGATGTAACCATTGCGTATGCTGAAACTCGTTGGTTTTATATCGCCCCTGAGTGGCGAGGCGATGCGCACGGCGAGGGAGCGGCTTTCGCTGTCTTTCCCGGTACCGTGTTTCTTCGGGCCGAGAACGAGAATGAGGCCCGAACTGGATTCGATTCAGATGTCGTTGAAGTGAACTCCTGTCCCTCAGAACCAGTCTTGCTGAAGGTCGGCCATTCTGTTACCAGTCCCCAAAAACCTCGCGGGAATTAGTTCGGTAATAAGCACCGAATCTGCACAGAGATCTTCGCTTTTAGTCCCGAATACCCCTCCACATTTCACATGGATGTATAAAGGCCTGACATGACAGGTGCCACTCGAATGTGTACCCGCGATCAATGGGGTGGTGTTTGCCGGCATGCTCCGGTGCCGGTAAGATGCCGGAGTTACGGCGCATGTGCTGCCGCCATACTTGCGGCATGCTCCGCACTTCCCCGTTCCGGTTGACGGCACGGATAGCGCTCCCGAGGATTGCTTCATTTGGGTCATGCATCGGCTGCGCTCACCACCCGCCACCCCGTCGCAAGGCGATGTCTCTGGTCGCCCCGATGCATCGGGGCGCCACCCCTAGGATCATTGAGCCGTTATAAGCAAACGATGTCTGCGCCACCCTACGGTCATGATATTACCGTGCCGAAGGCACCTTGGAGTGCGGCCGCGGAGCTGCCGCCTTTCCTTGGATTTGATCTGATTTTGCGATATGACGGGGATCGACGGTGCTATAGATTCCGTGGTGGCCACCCGTGCTATTGTAAAGCACTGCGGTGGCTGTCCCCACCGCATTCCAAGGCGGTAGCTGCTGCGACTGCACTCCAAGGCGCTACGCGCAGGTGCGTATGAAGTTGTGGGGGTCAACCCGCTGCCCGGCAAGCGTCTTCGTGGTGAAAAACCCGAGCCTAAACCCTTCAGCGAAAGAGATTTTTCTTGACAGATGGACCCCCCATCCGGTATAAAAAGGTATATTTATACAACGGTTGTATAAATATTCTTTAAGGAGATGTGGGTAGACGGAACCATTGAATACGGCGGTTGAGATAAACGCTTCGTTGGGGGCCGGGGCTGATTCGCCTACGCATGCAGTGGTTCATGCCGCAGTCGTCGGCGCCACAGGCTATGCGGGGTGTGAGCTCTTAACCATCCTTGCCCGCCATCCGGCCGCTTCCGTGACCTGCCTGATGTCATCCGGCAGGGCCGGCAAGAAGGCCTTCGCGATTGAAGACTCCCATCCCAAGCTGCGCGGACACTTTTCCGTTCTCTGCGAGCCTCTGGACGTCGATCGGCTCATCAACTCCGGTTCCAACGTGGTTTTTCTTGCCACTCCCCACGAAACTTCGCATCAAATTGTACCGCAACTGCTGGAAAACGGCTTGCGCGTGGTGGACCTGAGTGGCGCTTTCCGGTTGAAGGATTCTGCCGCCTACACGCAATGGTACGGATTTGATCATACCGCGGCGGAAGCGTTGGCGGAGGCAGTTTACGGCATTCCGGAATTTGACGCCCCCGCCATTGCCAAGGCGCGGCTGGTTTCCAATCCCGGCTGCTATCCCACCTCCGTTCTCCTGGCGCTCGCTCCCCTGCTCAAAGCGGGCTGGGTAGACGTGGCGGCGGGAATCATTGCCGATTCCAAGTCGGGCGCTACGGGAGCGGGACGCAAACCCAGCGATAAGTTGCACTTTCCCGAGGTGAATGAAAACCTTCGGGCTTACGGAATTTTTCACCATCGCCACCTGCCGGAAATGCTCCAGGAGCTGGAGGTTTCGCGGAAGGATTTTATTTTTACCCCCCATCTGCTGCCGATCACGCGGGGCATCCTGACCACGATTTATGCGCGCCTGTCGCCCCAGCACGGAATCGGCGATGTGGAAGCGCTGTTCAAGGAATTCTACGCGGGCGCGCCCATGGTACGCATTTATCCGGCGGGAACCATGCCGGAAATATTGGGCGTGGCGAACACGCAATTTGCCGACATCGGCTTTGCCCTGGATGAGAGCACGGGGCGTCTGATCCTGGTCTCCACCATCGATAACCTGGGGAAGGGCGCGGCGGGGCAGGCGGTGCAGAACATGAATGTGATGTACGGGTTCCCCCAACAGACGGGGCTGCTCTGAACGGGATTCAAGATTCAAAATTCAAGATTCAAGAGTCCGGATGCGGGATTCGAGATTCAAAATTCAAGATTTAAGAGTTGGAAGTTGAAAGCCAAGAGATGAAATTAGTCATCAAAAGCGGTTGGCAAGCCGCGGAGAATCCCAAGGGCCGCAACGATGTGGCGCCGCAGATTGCGGCGACTCACCGGCCCGCCCATTCCCC
>JARLGN010000219.1 GCA_031292775.1 Acidobacteriota bacterium
CCGCCCAGGCCGGCAATTACGATGTTGGTTACCTTAGTCCTGTTGCTCAACGCAGTCCTCCGTTATCTCCTCGTGGGCTGCGGACCGTTCATACTCCTTGATTCTGCCAGCCGCCAGCAGGCAGTTGCGGCGGGCCACAATCACCGTGAGCTCTCCACTCCCGAGGCTCGCAGCCACCAACTCCTGGAAGGCGGCGGAATTGGCCGTCGGGTCAGTCACGTGCACCCGCGCAATTCCGAGTGAACGCACCAGGTCTTCGATGACCACTTTGCCCGTGGGCTGGTGGTCCAGCGTGCGGCCTGTTCCCGGATGCTCCTGTAAACCGGTCATGGCCGTAGTCCCATTGTCGAGAATAATCACCAGATGGCCGGTTTTCGGTGGGTTGTAAACCATCTCGACCAAGCCCGTGATTCCGCTATGGATGAAGGTGCTGTCACCCAAAGTACTGACAACGCGGCGGGCTTGCTCTGGCGGTAACACGTGTCGAAGTCCCAGTCCCACGCCGATACTCGCCCCCATGCAGACGCACGTGTCCGCTGCCTCGAAGGGCGGCAGCACGGCCAGCGTGTAGCAACCGATGTCGCTTGCCACGATGCAATCCAGGTTGCGCAGCGCGCCGAAAACTGAACGGTGAGGACAACCCTGGCACAATTGCGGCGGCTTTCCCGGTGGTGCGACCGGCTCCGGTGAGGTGTCGGCGGCAAGGATCCGCCTGACGCGATTCACATCCAATTCGCCAAATCGATACCCTTCCGGCTTTCCTTCCACCGCCAGGCCGGCGGTGCGAATGGCTTCCAGCAGGTAGGGATCTCCCTCTTCAATTACCACGCATCGGGACACGCTTCCCACAAAACGGCGGATAGTTTCCAGCGGGAGAGGGTAGCTCATTCCCAGCTTCAGCACCGCCGCTTCCGGCGCTGCTTCGCGAGCGTGCATGAAAGAAATCCCTGCCGTGATAATTCCCAGAGACCGGTCGCCGCCGGTTTCCCGGTTCGGTCCCTCGGACTCGTTCCATTCCTGAATGCGCGCGAGCTTTTCCCGGAGCCGGCGATGGGCAGGCCGGGCATAAGCGGGGATCATCACCCGTCCTTTAATGTCGCGGACAAACGTTGCCGGGGCATTCGATGGCGTCAAAGCTCCCGCTGGGCGCACGACGGTACTGGAGTGGCAGACGCGGGTGGTAAGGCGAAGGAGCACCGGAATTCCCCATCGTTCGGAGACGTGAAGGGCCAGCAGAGTGAAGTCATAAGCTTCCTGGGAGTCCGCGGGCTCCAGCATCGGAATCCCCGCCGCCACGGCGTAACGGCGATTGTCCTGTTCATTCTGGCTGGAAGCCATGCCGGGGTCGTCAGCCGAAACCACCACCAGGGCGCCAGTGACACCGGTGTAGGCAGCCGTGAAAAGTGGATCGGCGGCTACGTTCAGGCCCACATGCTTCATCGTGACCAGGGCTCGGGCACCGGCATAGGCGACCCCCAGTCCCACCTCCAGGGCAACCTTCTCGTTCGGCGCCCATTGGGCGCGGCCTCCCAGGCGGGAGAAACTCTCCAGAATTTCCGTGGACGGCGTTCCGGGATATCCCGTGCCCAAGGCGATATCACCGTCGCGGGCAGCCAGCGCCACCGCCTCATCCCCGCTCAATAACAGTCGTTCCGGTCCACTCATCTACGGCCTCGCCATCAACTTTCTTCCCAAGAATTGCCTCTGGACATACCCGCACCCTGCCTCTCATGCGCGCAGAAGCAGATCCTCACGCCGACTGCGATACTCGAATGAATGCGGACAAAGGAAGCGCAATAGGCAGCCAACGAAACGAGAGATTTTAACCCCGCTGGCGCGCTTAATCAATCAGTTTGATTCAACACGCGTTCTTCGCCAAATCGCCTTACTGAGGTACGCAAAATACCGTGACGGTTTACTCTTCGTAGCGCCGCCGTCCCGGCGGCATTTTCCGGTGCCGGCAGGATGCCGGCGCTACACTGGATCTATCACTCGATTTTGCGTACCTCAGGAATGATACACTCGCCGGAAAAACGGCCCCCAAAGACCGCAGTCCCGCCTGGTCCCTTGAGCTGTAAAACGGGTTGCCCGTGCTTATGGCCCGGCGTCGCCGAACCCAGAGGAGGCTACGGCAAGCTGCTCTTCCCTGTATGCCGTCCACCGTCTACGGTCTGCCGTCCTTCACAGTGGCACGGGTATGGAATCGATGATCTCGCGCAGGATTGCTTCCGACTGGTCCGACTTCTTCATGGTGGAGAGGTAGCGGGAACTCACGATGCAGCGATGGGAGAAGACCGGGATTACCAATCTCTTAAAATCATCGGGAATGCAGTAAGTGCGGCCTTCCATGACGGCCATCGCCTGGGAAGCGCGGAACAGGGACATTGAGCCGCGCGGGCTGACGCCCAGACTGAGATATTCGTGCTGGCGGGTCTTCTCCACAATTGCCAGCGTGTAGTTCATCAACTCTTCATCTACTCTCACCCGGCGGACGGCCCGCTGAACGTCCAGCACTTCCTCGGCGTTCATGACGGGCTCGACGTTTGCCAACGGTTCGGCGTCGGCAAAATTCCGCAGAATCTCTTTCTCGCTTTCCAGGGTGGGATAACCCACGCGGATCCGCATCAGGAAGCGGTCCATCTGCGATTCCGGCAGAGGGTAGGTGCCGTGATGCTCAATGGGATTCTGCGTTGCGACCACCATAAACGGTCTCGGTAGCGGGTAGGTGCGGTTGTCCACCGTTACCTGGTTCTCGTTCATGGCTTCCAGCAGCGCGCTTTGGGTTTTGGGCGTGGTGCGGTTGATCTCATCCGCCAGGACGATGTTGGCAAAAATAGGACCGGGACGAAACTCGAATCGCTGGGTGGATTGGCTGAATACGCTAATGCCCACCACATCGGAAGGCAGCAGGTCGGAGGTGAACTGCAAGCGTTGGAAGGTACAATTAAAGGATCGCGCCAGGGCATGGGCCAGGGTGGTCTTGCCCACGCCCGGAACGTCCTCAATCAGCAGATGGCCACGCGCAAACAATCCCACCAGCGTAAGTTGAATAACATCATCCTTACCCCGGATGACGCTTTGTACGGACCGTTGCACGCGCTTGAGCAGGTCGGGAGCAACGGCGGCGTGATTGTTCACTTCAACTTTTTCCATACGGTTAATTCTCGGGATTCTGTGTTTGCATGTCTAGACCATGCGCCAAAAATCTGTTATGTTTGTTGATTGCCGCGGGCGATTAACTCAGCGGTAGAGTGCTATCCTCACACGGTAGAAGTCACAGGTTCGAATCCTGTATCGCCCACCATATCTGCTTACTGGAACCAAAGCTTAACCATTCTATCAAAGTTTATTGGCAGGCTGATGAAAAAGCCGTCTGGCGGGCGGATGGTATCGGCGTGTCCCAGCCGTCGCAACAGGTATGTTAGTATCTAAGGCCATACAGTTTTGGTTTTGACTTTTCTATAATCAAAGTGAGGGAAGTGTGCTCCGTATCGGAATCGTCGGATTGCCGCAGACCGGCAAAACAACTTTGTTCCAGATTTTAACCCGCGCCCACGGCAGCACCGCCGCATCCGGCAGGCAGGAGGCCCACGTGGGCGTCG
The DNA here is from genome assembly GCA_031292775.1 of Acidobacteriota bacterium. GTDB lineage: Bacteria > Acidobacteriota > Terriglobia > UBA7540 > UBA7540 > Bog-366. The sequence goes on from JARLGN010000219.1 coordinate 3,603, forward strand.
TGCGTGTTCCCGATGTCCGGCTGGATCGGCTGATTGAGCTTTTCAAGCCGCTGAAGAACGTCTACGCCACCATTGAATACATGGACATGCCGGGCAGCGTCATTGAGCTGGCGCGCACGGGCGTGCAATCGCAATCCCTGCGTGAACTGGATGCCCTGGTGCACGTTGTCCGCGCCTTCGAGGATGAGGCTGTTCCGATGGAAGCGGACACCGTCGACCCCAAGCGCGACATCGAAAATGTGGAGCTTGAGCTGATTCTTTCCGACCTTGCCGTGGTGGAAAAACGCGTGGAGCGCCTGGAGAAGGATATCAAGAAGCAGAAGAATCCGGCGCTGGAGAAGGAACTCCAGGTGCTGAAGGTTTGCAAAGTGGCGCTGGACAAACAAACCCCGCTCCGCGAGCTTGGTCTGGGGGCGGAAGACTCCAAGGTGATTCGCGGTTTCACTTTTCTCTCACTCAAACCCATGCTTTATGTTTTGAACCTGGGGGAAGGTGACGCGGCGCGGGCCAATGTTGCCGACCAATTCGCTGCCGAGGCGGGTTTGAAGCAGCGGTTGCACACAGGCGTTAGTGCGATCTGTGGCAAGGTGGAAGCCGAGTTGGCGCAGATGAGCGATGCGGACGCAGCGGAATTTCTCGGCAGCTATGGGTTGAAGGAGTCCGCGATCTCGCGGCTGATCAATGCCAGTTACCAACTCCTCGGACTGATCTCATTCTTCACCGTCGGGGAAGATGAGTGCCGCGCGTGGACGATTCGTGCCGGCATGACGGCCATGGAAGCCGCGGGCGAGATCCACTCCGACATTCAGCGCGGCTTCATTCGCGCCGAAGTGACGAAGTACGAGGATTTGATGGCGGCAGGCAGCTTCGCCGAAGCCCGCACTCGCGCCCAGTTGCGCCTGGAAGGAAAAGAATACATCGTGCAGGACGGAGAGATAGTGCACTTCCGGCATGCGAGCTGAATGAAGTTATCAGTTTTCAGTCGTCAGTTGTCAGTTTTCGGGACCGATACTCGTTCTGCGATGTAGCGCAAGCTGTGAGCTGTCGGCTTCCAGCAACCGACTTCTGACGACCGACAACTGATTACTGACAACTGACGACTGAGAACTCCTCTTGATTTCCTATTTCTGGATCAGCCTGACGCTGGGTATTGTGGCGGGACTCGCCAACTTGTTTGGCGGGGCCATTGTTTCCGCTCGTCCGTGGAGCCGCGCGTTTCTGTCGCTCTTCATCGCTTTGGGCGCGGGATTCATGCTGGCGACGGCAATTACCGAGATGGTTCCGGAAAGCCTGATCCTGGCGCCCCGCTCCGGCCCCGCTCTGATATTGTTGGGATACTTCATTGTTCACTACTTTGAACATGCCTGGCCTGCGCATTTCCACTTCGGCGAAGAGACGCACACGGACAAATTTGTGAACCCCTCGGTGGCATATACGGCGCTGGCGGGCCTGACCATCCATACCTTTTTCGATGGGGTTGCAATCACCTCGGGCTTCCTGGTTTCTCCCTGGCTGGGCACGGTCATCTTCGGTGCCACCATTCTGCACAATGTGCCGGAGGGCTTCACCATGGCGTCCATCATGGTGGCGGCCAAGCGGAGCCGCAGCGCGGGGCTGATGGCTGCCGGAGTCCTGGGAATCTCACGCATCGTGGGCGTGCTGGCCATGGCGCTGGCGCATCGCTGGGTAAATTACGGTTTGGCGCTCTCGGCAGGAGTCACGCTCTACGTGGCGGCATCAGACTTGATCCCCGAGGTCAATAAAATGGCGCGCCCGAAATACGCCCTGGCCGTGGCCGCGGGAGTGGCGATGGTGCTGGTGATGCGCTACTTCTTCTTCCCGAGCTGAGCGACGACGGCAGTCGTCAGTGGCAGGGGAAGGGCGAAATTCGAAACTGGAAAATCGAAAATCGAAACTCGCCCGATTTTTCGATTTTCTAGTTCCCAGTTTCGATTTTCGAGTTTCGGTGATCACGAACAACGGACCACGGACATCTGACTACGGACAGCCCTGATGTATTCCCCAACCCTTCTCGACCATTTCCATCATCCGCGCAACGTGGGTGAGATCACCGACGCATCGGTGGTGGTTGAAGCCTCCAATCCTGTCTGCGGCGATTTGCTGAAGCTTTGGGCGATTGTTCACGACGGCAAAATTCAGGACGTAAAATTCAAAGCGGCGGGTTGTGTGCCCTCAGTGGCGTGCGGCTCGTGGTTGACGGAAGCGATCTTGACCAAACCGTTTGAAGAACTTTCCACTCTTACACCCGACGATGTTGCATCCGGGCTCGATGGCCTGCCCCCCGCCTCAAATCACGCCGCCGTCCTTGCCATGGATGTACTGAAACGTCTGCTAGAGAAAATTCGCAATTTGACGTGATTTTGGAGTGCGGCGACTCGTCGCCGCTTTCCCTCACCGCAACTGGTTGCGGTGAAGCTGGGCGCGCTGACGAGTCAGCACGCGAAAAAGCGGCGTCGAGTCGCCGCACTCCAAAAGCCCCCACGAACAAGGAAAAGCTGCGGATCAAACGAACAGGTCCGTGCTATGCAGCTCATGTTCTGCGTTACGCGCTCTCGCCCCCCGACTCTTGTATAGGGTCATCATCCGGTAGAACGATATCCTCAGGGACCGCGTGTTCCAATCCTTCCAAACACGCCCGGGCGCGGTCCGCCTCATCCGCGCACACCCAGAACTCGACCGGGCCAATGACTGGGTTATAGCCTCCCTCGAGCCCGCCCCACCCGAATAGATACTGGAGCCGCTCGCCGCGTTCGAGGTATTCAATGGACTCGCCCTCCAGAAGGGATTTCGCAATTCCACAAAGTCCTATGTCTGTGGTAGAAAAAACAAGCACGAGTTCTGCGTCGGGGGTGGGCGCCGGGCCCGGCCGCTGATCGACGAGTGGAACTTTGCAATCAGGACAATCCGTGACCGACCAGCGAAATTTCTCCCCGCATTTGGGGCACCACCATACGTCCGCCATGGATTCAGCCTCCTGCTTCACAATGTCTAACTCTAGTTAGTCTGCGAAGCAAGCCCGAATCTCGGGCACTCCGAATCTGGGAAATGAGGGCGCTGCGTCTCAGAGCGTGGTGGTTTGGTTCGCGTGCGTTTTATCGTTGCGCCGGCTTTTAGCCCCGCATGTGCCGCCCGAAAGGACGGCGCTACTAGCTCCATGGCGCACAGCGCTGGATTGATACCATCTGGAGTGTAGTGATTGAGAAATAGCCCTGCACATTTCACGGCTCTTCCACTTCATCACCCGGTTCTCCCCAGCCCCTGACGCCCGACACCAGGCACCTGAAACCTAGGCTTTCACTTCCGCTGAGCAGTAGGGGCAGTACGCCGCCCCCACCTCGATCGTGCGATGGCACTGGGGGCAGGCGGGATGAAGATTAAACTTACATTTTGGGCAGAAGTTGAACGCTGGACTCACCGTGATGCCGCATTGTGCGCACCTGCCCATTATGGGTTGCCGCACCACGAAGTAGATGATGTACCCAATGGCGTTGGGGATGAAGATTACCAGAACCGTCCAGAGCTTGTAGTTCATTCCCCGGCGCTTCGCGTCACGATTGACGTAACCTATGAGCAGGGTGAAGAACGCCATCAGGGACCCGGCGATGAGGGCCAGCGGCAATTGTGCGAGTAAGGGCGGGGCGTGCCTGTCATGCTTAAAGAATACCAGGAAGAATAGTGCCTGTATCCCCACGAAGGTCAGCGCCGCCAATACCACCATTGCCTTGGGAATCAGCCTGATTTCTTCACGAATATCGAATTTCTCTTCGGATGTGCGATTCATGTTGTTTCTCTTCTGGCCGCGCGCAGCGGCCGGTTAGCAGTTTCGTAGGGGCACCCCTCGTGGGTGCCCACAGAGGGGCCGGGTCGGCCCCGGTGGAGGGCAGGCACCAGGCCTGCCCCAACGGCCTCAACGTTCCCAAGCCTCATGTTCATTCAATGCGTCAGAAGCGTGTGAGTGTTTCCACGCCATCACCGCGCCAACTATTGTCGCCGGGGCAACCCAACAGATGCCGAACGCCATAAGCCGAATCGCCTGCGAGATGTCGAATTGGCGGCCGATCCAGGCGATAGCCTGCCACAGCAGGGGCGCGGTCAGTGTGCCCACCAGCCACGAAAGCCCGCAGGAAATCCACAGCGCCCGCATCCGGACTTGATTTTCGCGCAACTCGCGGGCCCGCAACCGGACGCGGGCTTGCGTGATGCTGACGAGCTCGGGGGCAATACTTATAGTGTTTGAGCGCAACGCCTGCAGCGCGCGTTCGTTGGCATGAGCCCGGCCCTGGCACGTCGAGCATTCCGCCAGGTGCGCTTCCAACCATTGGCGATCGACGGGTAAGATTCCTTCCACATGCAAGGCGTCCAGCAATTGACAAGCGCGCTGGTGAACATCGGGATTCATACCGCTTCCTCCTCCAGAACATTGCGCAATGCTTCCAAGCCGCGATAGAGCCGCGACTTCACGGTCGAAAGCGGAGCATTCACCACTTCCGCAATCTCGCTTAAATCCAAGTCTTCCTGAAAGCGCAGCACCAGCACTTCGCGAGCCTCTGCCGGAAGCCGTCGCAGCACGTGTTTGATATTTTCAGCCTGCTCGCCCGCGGCCGCGGCCTCAAATGGGGTGGCGGATTCACAGTCCGGCCACTCGCGTGGTGTGCCCTCATCACCAGGATTCAACAGCGCATCCAGGCTCTCGGGCTGGCGCTGGCGCAGCAAGTCGATGGCGAGGTTTCGCGCAATGGAGAACAGCCAGGTTTCAAACCGCCACTGGGGATTGTAAAGGTGGCTCTTCTCCAGCACCCTGATCCAGGTCTCCTGGAAAAGGTCCTCGGCCACGGCTCGGTTGCCCGTGAGCGTCCAGAGATAGCGGGGAAGCCGGAATTGATAGCGGCCAATCAGCTCATCCAGCAGGTCTGGATCACGACGCCGCAGTCCCCGCGCGATTTCCCGGGTTTCCAGTTCCATCGAATTCACGTAAAGGCAAAGGATGTTTTCCATTCTAAACGCAATACGAATCAGCCCTCAAAAAAGACGCATGGAGAACGCCAAAAGAATTCCACCACAGAGGTCACGGAGATCACGGAGATCAGACAGAGAAAGACAAGGGGCCGTGATATCTATCCAAGCCAACCGATGTTCTTTCCTCTGTGCTCTCTGTGCCCTCTGTGGTGAGTCTTTCCTTGCCGCAAAACCGCTGCCCGTAGTACGCTCAAGAGTGATTCGGAGAGCGCTTTCCATGGGCACCCCCACAACGCCAATTTCCAGGAATGCCGATGACGGTTTGCTCCGCGGTTTCTGGTATCCCGCGATCCGCAACTCGGAAATTCATGGGGATGAAATGCGCCAGACGACGATGCTGGGTGTGCCCCTGGTCGTGGGGCGCACCGCGGCGGGCAATCCTTTCGCGATGCGCGACGCCTGCCCGCACCGAGGCATCCCGCTTTCTGATGGAAACTTTGACGGCAAACTTGTGGAGTGCTGCTATCACGGATGGAAATTCGAACCGGTTTCCGGGCAGTGCCGCGAAATTCCCTCGCTGATGCCCGACTCCAGGCTGAATCCGGAAAAAATCTATGCCAAGGCGTTCCCGGCGGAGGAGAACGACGGCTACCTGTGGGTTTATATTCCCGACCCGGAGGCTCCGGGCGTGCCGGCTCCGCTGGCTCCGAGGTTGCCAGTATTCAGCGAGCGATACAAGATCACTCAGCTCGCCGCCGATCTACCCTGCCATGTGGACCACGGAATTATCGGCTTAATGGATCCGGCCCATGGTCCGTTTGTACATCAGGCATGGTGGTGGCGCACCCGGCGAAGCATTCGGGAAAAGGAAAAGACCTTTGAGCCCATACCCAACGGGTTCCGGATCATCCCCCATGCGCCATCCGCCAATAGCGCGCCCTACAAGCTGCTGGGCGTTTATGGCAAGCCCATTACCACGCAAATTGATTTTGTATTGCCCAACATGCGGTTTGAGCAGATTCATTGCGGCGATTACTGGTTTTCCAGCCGCACCACCGTCACTCCGGTCACCGCCAGCCATTGCCGCATTGACTTCTGCGCGGCGTGGAACATCTTTGCCCATGTGCCGTTCTTGCTCTCGATCTTCCGCTTTTTCGGCAGCCGGTTTATCGATCAGGACACTCAGACCATGATCAAGCAGGCGCGTGGATTGAAGCACAATCCGCCGCTGATGCTCATCGATGACGCCGACCGCCCGGCCAAATGGTACTTCGCTTTGAAGGCCGCTTATCAGGAATCACGCCGCACCGGCGAGCCCATGAAACACCCTATCGCCGGGCCCACCACGCTGCACTGGCGGAGTTAATCCACAGATTACACAGATTACGCAGATGAAAAACGAAAGGATTAAAGCCCACGCCCCTCGCCCCTTTGGAGCATAGGTTCAGGACTGCTCAAAACTGAGAATTGAAAACTGGTGAGTGATAAATCCCTTCCCTCGCCCCTTTGGGGGAGAGGGTGGACCGCAACCCGCGTTTTCATCAGCGGTGGCGGGGCCGATTTCAGGACTCCAGCAATCGGAGACGGAGGAGGGGGGCGACTACGTGCAAATGGAGAAGAGCGTCCCAGCATGACGAGAAACTCGGTCCGGTCCACAGATTACGCAGATTTCACAGATTAAATCCCAGTGCCGCCCACGTGGCGCTCACTTCCAACCGTCTTCCGCTTTAGCCTTTACCCTTCAGCCTTTACCCTTTTTCCAGCCGTTCGTAGGTTCGGGGTTCGTCGACATCCACCAGAATACCGCGGTCGGCGACTTCCACAAATTGGGTCACGTCGCGATATTTGCGGGTGACGGAGTTGGCGGGTTCAACGGGTAGGAGGGCCAGCAACTCGGGGAATAATTTCTGGCTGATCACCACGGGGTGGCCACGCTCACCCTTATGGGTTGGGATGAGGACCAGGGGGTGGGTGGATTTGAATTGTTCAATCAACTTCGCGATGACGTCAGCGGAGACGGCGGGGTGATCGACGAGGCAAAGAATGACGGCTTCCGGCGCATCAACCACTGCCGCCGACAACCCCAGTTGCAGGGAAGACGTTTGTCCGCGCTGGTAATCGTGGTTGACCACGACTCTCACGGTTGACAGGTTCACCGCACGTTGGATGGTTTCGGCATGATGACCCAATACGACAGTAATCTTATCCGCTCCGGCGTTACTGAGATTACTGATGATGGTTTCAAGAAAGGTTCGTCCGCGGTAGCTGAGCAGGGCTTTGTCGCGCCCCATACGCCGGGACTCTCCTGCGGCGAGGATCAGTCCTGCAATCATGTGGTCTGCTGAGCTTTCGGCTTGTATGCCAGGGATGGAAGGCTCGGCAATGTGTTGTGCCTTACCGCAATCATCTCCGCAACAATCGCCACGGCTATTTCTTCCGGAGTCAGCGCCCCGATATCGAGCCCGATGGGCGAATGCACGCGTTCGATCCGGTCTGCCGGCACGCCTTCGCGCTCCAGGACCTTGCATATCTCCATAAACTTGCGCTTGCTCCCAATCATGCCAATGTAGCGGGCGGGTGTGGTCACGGCCCAGCGCATACAATCGAGATCGCCTTTGTGGCCGCGCGTCACCAGCACCAGGTAGGCGTGGTCGTTCACGCTGAGCTTGGGCAATAGCTCTTCCCACGGTCCGGCGAAGGTTTCAGAGGCTTCTGGGAAACGTTCTTTGTTGGCGAATGCCTCGCGATCATCAGCGACGTTCACGTCAAATCCCGCGATCTTGGCCACTCTTGCCACGTACAGGCCCACGTGGCCGCCGCCCAGAATGAATGCGGTCGGCGTGGCCAGAATAGGTTCCACGAAAATGTCGAGCGAGCCGCCGCAGATCAATCCATTATCGTACTTAGGGTCGGCGTTCAGATTGAAGTGCAGGCGCCGAGGCTTCTCTTCACGCATAACATCCTGCGCCACCGACCATACTTCCGCTTCCACGCAGCCGCCGCCCACCGTGCCGACGATCGAACCATCTTCGCGAATCAAGATCTTGGAACTCTCGTGGCTGGGAATCGACCCCTGCACCTCGACGATGGTGGCCAGAGCGCCCTTGCGCCCCTCTTTTCGCAGCCGAACGATTTCCTCAAAGATGTCCATAAGAGAATTCTAGATTATGCGGGGTGGGGGGCAAAGTCAACGCGGTGAGAACCACCGGGCTGTGTGCGCAGGCGGCAACGGAACGTGCTACCGGACCAGGCGGGTAAAGGGTAAAATTCAGGAAATAGCGACGAGCATGAAAGACGTGTGGTAACTCAAGGCTGAGGCGAGGGAGCGCATCATGAAAGCAATTCGATTTCACCAACACGGCGGGCCGGAGGTCTTGAAGTACGAGGACGCCCCTGACCCCAAAATCCTGGCCAATGAAGTTTTGGTGCGGGTAAGAGCCTGTGCGCTGAATCATCTTGATGTTTTCGTGCGCGGCGGGGTTCCGGGGTGGCGAATACCGATGCCGCATATCGTGGGCGCCGATGTTTCCGGCGAGGTGGCAGAAGTTGGGTCGCTGGTCTCGCGCGTAAAGCCGGGCGACCGCGTGCTACTGTGCCCCGGAGTCAGTTGCGGTCAGTGCGAGATGTGCTTCAAAGGACTGGATAGCGCCTGCCGCCGTTTTACGGTGCTGGGTGTGTTCATTGACGGCGCTTACGCGGAATATGTGAAGGCACCGGAAATGAACGTGCTCCCGATTCCCCGTGACCTGAGCTTCGACGAGGCCGCCGCCGTGCCGCTGGTATTTCTAACCGCATGGCACATGCTCTTTATGCGCGCCCAGTTAAAGCCTGGGGAGGACGTGCTGGTCATCGGCGCGGGTTCGGGTGTGGGCAGCGCGGCGATTCAAATGGCGAAACTGGTAAACGCGCGAGTCATTGCCACGGTGGGTGCGGATTGGAAGCTGGAGAAAGCGCGCGCACTGGGCGCCGATGAAGTGATCAACCATATGCGGCAATCGATTGGTGAAGAAGTGAAACGCCTCACCCACAAGCGCGGCGTTGACGTTGTGGTGGATCACGTGGGCGCGGCGGTTTGGGAAGCTTGCTTTGAGTCGCTCGCAACTTATGGCCGCCTGGTAACCTGCGGTATGACCACTGGCGCCGACCTGAAGCTGAATGGCCAGGGTCTTTTCGGCCGGCAGCGAACCATCCTGGGCTCGTTCATGGGAGGCAAGGCGGAACTTGTCGAGGCCCTCAAGTTTGTTGCCCAGCGCAAACTGAAGGCGGTCATCGACTCCACATTCCCCTTGCAAGAAGCGGCTGCGGCGCAGCAAAAGATGGACGGGCGCGAATTCTTCGGCAAGATTCTTCTGCATCCGTAGGAGCATGGAGGTAGCGGCGGGTTTATCCCGCCATTGACCAATTGCCAACTACCCGCGATGGCGTTATAAAACCTGCGTTGCAGTGGAACCGGCACGTTAAGGTTGAAGAGAATCCGCGCGCATGGCATAATAGTTTTGGAATGGGCGTTCCAACAGTAACCGAACAATCCGGATTTGAAGGTCTGCTCTTCACCACGCTCGACCAAGCGGTGAACTGGGCGCGGAAGTCTTCCATTTGGCCCTTTAGTTTTGGCCTGGCGTGTTGCGCGATTGAGATGATGTCAGCAAGTTCTTCGCGTTTTGACTTGGCGCGATTTGGCTCGGAGGTTTTCCGCGCATCGCCACGTCAGGCGGATTTGATGATCGTTGCGGGCCGCGTTGCCCAAAAGATGGCCCCGGTGATTCAAAAGCTTCACGCGCAAATGCCGGAACCCAAATGGGTCATTTCCATGGGTGCCTGCGCCACTTCCGGCGGAGTCTTCAACAACTACGCGATCGTGCAGGGTGTAAACCAATACATCCCTGTTGATGTTTACGTGCCGGGGTGCCCGCCTCGGCCTGAACAACTTATCTACGCCATCACCATGCTGCAGAAGAAGATCCAAAACCAGCGCGGGACCTTCAAAGAAGCAGTCTTCCACACCAACAAGTAGACAATAAACGGTATACGGTAGACTGTAGACAGGATACAGGGCCACGCTTGCGGAATGCCGTCCCTGTCTACTGTCTACCGTATATCGTCCACTGCCTTTTCATCCTCGGCGCAGGTATGCTGAAATCAGAACCACAACCACCCCCACGATAAACGCGACAAGCAGCCACGTCTGCCGACGTGCGCGCATGCGTTCGAAGATCTTCAGGGGGATGGTGAGTCCGAAAACGATACCGAAAAGGGCAAACGAAAGCAGGATTTTAAGAGCCAGTAGCTTCCATGCCGGACCCCATGGTTCTTCCCAATAGTAGCGGCGAATGTTGTAGAGACCGGAGAGCACGAGCAGTATTATGGCGCTCCAACTTATCCATCGAAATCTCCCTGTCACTGCCTTGGAAATGGCCTCGCGCTGTTCCATGTCAAGGACTCCAAGGGAAGGGATCAGGACCAGCAGCAGAAAGCCCATTCCTCCCAGGCCTACCACGGCTGCTATTAAATGAACCCATTGCATGATTGTCGACATAATATTAAATCCAAGGGCGTGGATTCTACGCGCTTTCCTCTCTTAAGAACAAGAATGAAGATTCGCACATTGGCGGAACAGGGTCTTCCCGCGAATGCCGTTGGCAAAGTAAACATCAGGCTTCACCAGAGCAATTCGCCGGAATGCGGGCTTGGTAAAAAGAAGAGAATCAAGTGAGCGATGAATGAATTTGATCGATCCTGGCCGCCAGGTCAAAGTCCTTTCCGGTTATGCCTCCTTCGCTGTGTGTCGAAAGGCTGATGCCCACTACGTTGTAGTTGATGGTGATATCGGGATGATGCCCGGCGCTTTCGGCAGCTTGGGCGATCTTGTTGACAAACTCGATGCCCGGCAAGAAAGACTTAAACGTAAACTTCTTGTGAAGGTCTTTCCCCTGATAGGACCACCCGTGCATTTTCGCCAATCCGTGTTGAATCGCTTCGCTGCTGAGCGCCGCCATGGTGACTCCTTTGTTCCCGCGACGGTTTCTTCCGCTGACAATTCCGTCGACAAGCAAACTAACCCTGTCCGTCGAGAGGGGGGGCGATATTCTCTGCCTCCACACTGCCGATGAACATTAAAGAGCTGTGAAAAACGCCCCAAACACAGATACCAACTGAGTATAGAAACCCACGCTTCCCAAGTCAATCCGCCACCGCACATCGCCGTTGTTGGATTTCAGTAGTACTATGGAAATTCAGTGCGCAGTGAATTCTGTGGTGAAAGGTGAGCAAATTCAATGATTCATGAGATACTTCCGGTGGGAATGCTGGCCTGCAATTGTTCAGTTCTTGGGGATGAGACCACGGGTGAAGCGATTGTGGTCGATCCTGGCGATGACGTTGAGCAGGTGCAGAAGATTCTGGCCAGGCATGGCTTGCGCGTAAAGTACATTGTTGCCACTCATGCCCACATTGATCACGTGGGGGGAATTGAGAAGCTGAAGAAGGCCACGGGAGCCGCGGTGCTGATGCACCAAAGTGATTTGCCCCTTTATCAGAACCTGTCGTTGCAGGCGGAGTGGCTGGGAGTGGCGGCGCCGGTAGCCACGGAAGTTGATCAGTTTTTGAAGGAGGGTGACGCGTTGCAGTGCGGCACCCTGAATTTGGAAGTCCTGCACACGCCCGGGCATTCTCCCGGCAGTCTCTCACTTCATCTGTCCGGCGAGAACGAGCGCATTCTGAGCGGGGATACGTTGTTTCAAGGGAGCATTGGCCGCACTGACCTGTGGGGCGGTTCAATGGACGACATTCTGCGGTCAATTCGTAACCGGTTGCTGATTTTCCCCGATCACACGCCGGTGTTCCCCGGGCACGGCGCGCCCACCACGATCGGCGACGAGCGCGAGAGTAATCCGTTTCTGCAGAAGAGCCAGTGACGAACAGATGAAAGGCGAAAATCGAAACTCGAAATTGGAAACTCGCCGCGATTGTCGACCTTCGAGTTTCGGTTTTCGATCTCTTGGGGTGAGTCACTTGTCACTGCCTTTGAGAGGTTTTTGATGGCTGAAGACACTCGCATCAAATTCCGCATCAAGAAGATTCATCGCGGCTCCCAGGTGGTTTTCGGCGAACGCGCCCACTTGCAGGAAGTCCTGCGCTCGGTTCAGCACGCCAAGCTTCCCCGCGGGCGCAAACTGGCGGAGATTCGCCAACTCAAGCGCATGATCGCGGCGCGCACGGAGGACCTGAACTGCTTTAGTCCTGCGTGGGACCGAAAATTCCAACAGGCGCGCGATCCTCAATCGACCTCCCAGAAACTCTTGCGGATTGGTTCCGCCCTGCACGCGGATGACTACCTGCTTGCCCGCGTTCTCACTGAGCACGCGGAGGCCCCACCGGAATTGCTGGGGCACCTGGCGACGCATCCTTACGCGGCCGTGCGGGAGAATGTTGCACGCCACCCGCGCACGCCCGCCGCCGTCCTGTGCGCCATGGCGGAGAACGCACGTGAGCCTTTGTGGTTCCTGGTAGCCTGCAACCCTTCCACTCCCGCTGACCTGCGTGACCGTTTGCGCGAACGCATCAAGCAAAGCCCCAAAGCTTAGAAAGGACGCAAATCGAAATTCGAAAATCGAAGGAATGCCGCTTAAGATCCGTGGATATCTGGTTCAATAAGACGACGACAATCGAATTGCAGACCTCAGCGGCGGAGGTCGGTGCTCCCCTCGCTTATGAAATAAACGGAAAAATAACTGGTCACGTCGGGTTGATGGGAATTCCCCGTCAGCCGTGCCGAGTTGGTGTGTTCGCTGACCTGTACTTTTACTCGGTCCAAATCTCTCAGTGAGGCCAAAAGAATTCGCAATCCCTTGCGACAGTCAACGTTTAACCCTTCCACCTTACTGACATCCAACAGGGAGATTGCCTGCTGCGCCTGCGCATCCCGTGAATCCGCAATACTCGAGGTGGAGTTATGCGAGAAGTCCATGCTCAACAGAACGAGCAGATGCGGATCCCCCACAAATCCTGAAAGCGCGCCCTGCAATTTCTTCAGTCCGTTCTCGTTGGCATTGATGTCCACCAGAATGGTGACGACCCGGCTGTGGGGGAAGTAGCGCTTCAGGAATGGAACCAGAACGCCGACGGAATGCTCTCCGGTAAAAGCTTCCGGATCCTCCGGCAAGTTGGTGGCAGTGGCAATCTGATGGACGATGCGCGTATCAGTTTCCAGAATGCCGAAAGGGGTTTTCCACGGCAGCGACGAAATACTGATGTTTGCCGAACCGTGATGAAAATGATTAGGCCCGATCAGGATAATGGTTTCCGGCGAAGACCCGGCGCGCAAAGTCTCAAAGAACCGCACCATTAATCCACTGGCCAGAAAGTGATGAGTAACAATGCCTGCGCAAATCCGCTGATTCGCAGCGAGATTGAGCGGTGGGGCCGATTGCGATTTCTGTATGGCCTCAAGATAGGGCTGAGGATTGTCGCTCCACCAGGAGTAGTGGGACGTCCGCACCCCCGCCGGCATGGTGAGCAGGAAGATGAAAGCCGAGAATTGAGGCCGCCACATCAAGAGTGTCCGCCCGCGTTCCTGGAAAATGTGGAATACCATGCTGGCGGCCTGATGCCTTGCTGTTGCCGCGTCTTCTCGTCGCCGTCATAAATCATCTTCTTCCACTCGGAATCGCTCCAGCGCTTCTTCGAAGGGAATTCATACCAG
>JARLGN010000220.1 GCA_031292775.1 Acidobacteriota bacterium
AAGCAGGAAAATTGGCCGATAGAAAGTACCGCGAAAGACCGGGTGCTCGAACGCCCAAACATCCGCGGTAAAATAGCGGGGCAGATATTTCCACGATCGCAGCCACGTGTTTTGCAAAATCTGGAAGCGATCGTCGTGTACGAACTGAAACCAGAGCGTGTCCAGGTAAGCCAGAAACACAACAGCCAGAATCAAACACAGCGTTACAGCCGTCGTACGGTTGCTCAGCGGAGCGCCGGGGACTCCATCCGTGATTGTGCCTTCGAGGCTTTTCTCTGTCAGGGCCAACACATGCCTCTTTGCTTATGACTTCGCTCGAATTCGCGAGCATGTATTATGCCACTTCTGTAGGGAAAACAATGAAAAGTCCTGCTGTCAGAACAAATCACGTTTGATCATTCTTCTTTCCGACTTCGCCTTGCAGCGACACCGTCGCATTGCAATACCGTAAATTTTTGTTTTTTAGCATTTTGTGCCCTTGTTGAAAGTGGGAGGTGGAGAGAAGAGACCCCTCATCCGCTTCGTACCTCAGCACCTTCTCCCCTGGGAGAAGGTGGTTGTTAAACTGCCCTCGCCGAGGGGAGTGCGATTTCAGGTCCGATCGGATCGGACCATCGGACCCCAGAAATCGGGGAGGGTGTCCCGATGCATCGGGATGGGTGAGGGGTCTCTTCGTCCGCCCACAAAGATTTGGTTGTGGCTCCGCTGCGCTTCGCTATCACGTCACTTCCATCACGTCGTGAGGTGGACTTTCACTCCCAAGCTTTCGATCACGCTCCGCACACGCAGAAGGGGCCAGGCGCAAGCCCAGCCCCTTGGAGGTTGCGGTTGCCACGCAGAACTGCACTCTGCGCCAGCCAGCCGCGCCGTTAGAATTTCAATTGCAAAGACATCTCGATCACCCGCGGATCGGACAGCGGAGTGTTGCTGCTGGGATATCCGACCGACCCGAAGGTGGAAGAAGAGCCGCCATTGTCCATGTTGGTGAACCACTCCGTGCTATTGAAAGCGTTGATGAAGTCGGCACGGTAGGTGAGCTGCCATTTCTCTTTGATCGCCGTCTCCTTCTTAATGCTCGCATCCACCCGGTGGATTCCCACATAGCGAACATCGTGATAGTACGGAGACCACATGATCAGTTGATTTGGCACTGTCTGTTGCCAGGCGGGAGTGGAATCCTGCGTACACGTGGAAGCAATGTTTGTGGGTGTTGAAGTTACTCCCGTGGTTGCATTGTATACAGCCGCCGTCTCGGTGCAGGTGTTAATCCAGTGCGTTATCGACTGATTGGCTGGTTTTCTCGAGGCTCCCGTGGGCCTGAGCCAATTGTTCCCCCCGCTCATGCTGGGGTTGGGCAAGGGGAAGCCATCATGGAGCATCGGGGTGATACTGAGCGACCAACCTGAAACCAACCGGCTTACCACGGGGTTCGTGGTGCTGAGGAACTTCTTCCCCGGCCCAAAGGGCGCGAAGTAAGCAAAGTTGAGGTTGAACACCTTGGGGGTGTCATATGGGGCAATGGTCTGCGCAGGAGCGGAGTCTGATTGATTCAGGAACCCCGTCGCCTGTAACGTCTTCGACCACGTAAAGCTGGCGTTGAATTCCAACCCAAAGGACAGCCGCTTGTTCACCGCGAACTGGAGGCTGTTGTAGTGCGACGTCCCGATGGGCGTATAGTCCTGGGTGACCGTGCCGAACTGAGGATACGGCTCCACCAGCGTCGATTGGGCTATCGTACCGGATGTCGCGTTGAAGTAGCCACTGTTATTGCCCTTGAAATAGGCGTAATAGGGTGAAGAAGCTGGGAGGTTCAAGAAGGGGTTAGCAACTTGAGCGCTCAGGTAAGCTGTTTCTGGTGTCAAACCCTGCGAAGACTGGTCCCTGATATACGACCTGGGAACAAAATTCAAGGGCTCGTTGACGTTCAACCGTTTGGAATCGCTGCCGACATAACCCAAGCTGAACAGCCAGTCGCGCCCGAGGGATTTCTGGACCTCCAACGAGTATTGCATGGTGCGTGGGAGGTCCATGTTCGGATCGGGGAAAGTAATGTTGGCCCCAACGTTGGTCGCCAGCCCCCAACTGTTGCCCGCTACGGCGGGCAGGCCGCTGGGGAAAGGATTGGCGAAGGTGTAGGCAGGGTTGGGTATGCCGGGAGTGAGGGTAGCGTTAAAGCTGGGCGACACATTGTATCCCGGAGCGGCACCAACATATTCGATCTGCTGCGCGTAGATGATGCCGAAGCCGCCTCGCACCACCATGTCGTGTCCGAGGTTATAGGCAAATCCAAAGCGCGGCCCGATGTTGTCGTACTTCGGGTGGAAGATGCCGGCGGGCGCGCCGTTGGCGCCGGCAAAGGTCGGACCGCCCACCAGCGGCAAGCCAGGAATATTTAAGGGACTCGCGCAGGTGGTGCAGAAGCCGTTGAGAAGCCGGTTGTATTTATCATACGCGGGACCTTCGTAATCCCAGCGCAGACCGAAGTTCAGTGTGAGTTTTCGATTGATATGGTAATCATCCTGGGCAAAAACCGAGTGCTCTTTCACAAAGACTTCCGGCCACGCCGGAATGTTAATCGTCGTCAAGGTATTCGGGTATCCCAGCTCGAAATCCGCCAGACCGTAACCTGTCAGGCCCACAGTACCATAGGGGTTCTGGTTGGTGAAATACCCGGTGAAGTTGAAAGTCCCGTTATTATTGCCCGGACTCTCGCTGTATTCGCCGAGCACGAAGTTCTGATAACCCACCCGCAGGTTGTGCTTGCCGCTGGTGTGGGCCAACACCAACTCGGTCGTCCAGATGTCGGAAGCGGTATAACTCAGGGGTGTGCCCCCCGCGCCGTTTTGTCCCGTGATACTCATCTGGGGGAAGAAGTGCGCCGCTTCGCTGGCGAACGTTGAGCTGAACCCGAGTTGGCTTGGGTCATAGGGCCCGGCACCATTATCACCGCTCCCATTGGGATAGCGGTCCATGCCCGTGCGGAATTCCAGCACCGTGGTGGGGTCGAACGTGTGTGTTACCTGGAAGGCGTATGCCTGGTTGCCACGGAACAGGGGGTTGTTGCCACTGGTTTCGGCAGCGTTGATCGCGGCTGTGGTGGAATAGACGTAGCTGCGTGCTTCGATCAGGTCATTCTTGGCAAATCGGAAGAATGTGTGGGTCTTATCCGAGAGATTCCAATCGATTCGCCCATGTTCCTGAGGGAAGTAGTCCAAAAACTTCCGGTCGCCGGGGCCCGTGACGTCGTTCCCGGCAAAGGTACCGCAGAGCGTCGCCGTGGAACCAGTCGGGCATGCGCTCGTAGATCCTGGGGCGTTGGGGAGCGGAATGATGGACAGCACTTTGGCCGCAATGGGATTAATGTTCAGAATCTGGTTGCTCGCGACAAGGGGTCCCGAGGTTGACCGACACGCAGTAGTGCCGCTGGTCGCGCAATTGCTTGTGGTGCTGGGATCATAAAGCGTGACCTGCGACCCGCCCGTAGTGTTCAACAGGCCGTTGAAATTGCCTTGTCTTTCCGCTGCCGTGGGCACGTTGACAATGAATGGGTCCCGTTGGATCTGCCAGATCATCCCATAGCCCGCATAGACAAAAATCTTGTCCTTGCGGAGCGCTCCGCCAATCTCGCCTCCATACATGTTGATGTGCCAGGGAAGACGGCCCGTACCATGGATTTTGCTGGTATAGTCTTCGGCATTCAGATGGTGGTTCTGGAGGTAGTCGTAGCCATGACCGTGCCAGGCGTTCGAACCACTCTTGGTGATAGTATTGACATGGCCACCCGTGCTCCAGCCGTATTGGGCGTCGTACAGCGTGCTCACCACGGTCACCTGGTCCACGGTAGACGCAATCGGGTTGTATCCTGTCCCGTTCCCGCCCCGGTTGCTGGAGATTCCATCCACCATCACCTGGTTGCCGCTGGTCTGGCCCGTCTCGGCGGAGGCCACGCTCGTATTGCCCTGCCCGGACTGGCCTCCGTTGATGTTCTCAGCTTGGGTACCGGCATTGTCCCAAGGCCGAATCTTCTGCACTCCGGCCACGAGAACTACGCCCGGAGTAAACCAGCTGGTCACAATGGTGTTCTGACCGCGGAAAACCTCCGGGTCCAGCCGGATGTTGGTAATGGTCTGGGTCCGGTCGCCGGATTCCGTATTTACCATCTGGGCGTTGGCCATCACACTGACGGACTGGCTCACCGCGCCGAGCTGCAGAGTAACGTCAACCACCGCCTTTTGCGCCGTGGACAGCGTTATTCCCTCTTGAACGTATTTCTTGAATCCTTGCTTTTCCACCACCAGGGTGTAAGTCCCTACGGGCACGAAGGGAAGTTGGTAAATTCCGGCATCGCTGCTTCCTGCCGTGTAAACTGACCCCGTCTCGGTGGAGGTTAATTTGATAGTGGCACCGTTGACGGCTGCGCCGCTGGGGTCAAGAACGTGGCCGGTGACACTTGCTCCGACCTGCTGCGCAAACAGGGACACGGGGAGAGAGGCGAGCAACAAAAGAATTGGTGCAATTCTCTTTATCACTTTTATCCTCCTTTTTAGAGTCGTCTACGAAACCCAAGACCCGACGCAAATATGGCCAAAGACCACGCCATACTCAAACGCAGCACTACAATTGATGACGATTGCTGTCCTAGCACATTCCTTCGCAGGCAATTGCCAGTGCCGGATGGTGAATTGATCACTTCCCCAAGGAATGTGCCGGCCCTCGCCAAGGATGGTCGGCACATCCCTTCCTGATCCGGACCGGGGAGACATGATGGGATTGGTGGGGCGGACCCACGTGTCGTGAGGAAGCGCGACGCCACCGGGGAAAAGGCAGCACTCCCACGAAAAGGTCCGCGGAATGACGTTTTTGGAGCGCGCATGCGAAGCGTACTCGTTCGTATCATGGCGCGATCTATTCCGAGTTAGCCCGACGAGCCGACGCAAGTCTTCAGTAAACCTGATCTCGACAGATTCTCTTGGCGGAGAGCATGAAGGCCTCCTCACCGTAAGAAATCATCAGCAATCAAGAATAGCAACATGCGACTGATTATTACGAAATGATAGCGACAATAAGGCCACTTACCTGAAATGTCAAGAGCATTGTTGAACAAGGGGGACGCAATTGAATTCGGTCCCCTCCCTCCGAACCGGACGGAGAGAGTCCGCACAGTACAAAGGGCCGGCCCTTGCGAGCCGGCCCCGGGAAACGCTTATCTGGGCTAAATATCAGTAGAACTTCCCGGTGAAGTTGGTTACTGCGGTAGACGAAGGATACCCGCTATGGAAGCCATTGTAATTGTAGATGGTCGTGACCCCATTGCTAGTGCTGTCACCCGACGTGTCGGTGGCCAAGGGCAGCGTCAGGACGTAGTAGTTTCCCTGGAACACCCGCAAAGTGTAACTCCCATTATTGTCCGCAAGGGTGTCGGTTACGACATTTCCAGTCGCCGCGTCGATCGCCACCACGTGCGCCGCGAAGGCAGGGTTACCGCCCACTGACACCGTTCCCTGGATCTGTCCGGCCATGCTCGTGATGGAACTATTCGTATACAAGGCGGCGCTTCCAATCTCGTCATCAAGGGATAGTATATGGACGATTCCTCCAGTGCCTGAATCGCCGTACGGGAACATAACCGCGTTGGCAAGACCACTATGATCAAGCCCAAACAAATGGCCAATCTCATGGGTCGCCACAGTCTGGAGATCAAAATAGCCTCCAGGAGGGTTGCTATAGCTGGGGGTATAGAAATTGTAGCTCTTATTGAACTCGATATCAGCATCAGTGATGCAGACTTCATTCGGACAGGTTCGCGGAGTGGCGCCGGTGGAACAGGAGTAGCTGCCGGCAGGTGAACCAGGCGTAGTGCTGAAGACAACCGCCACCTGGGTCAGGGCGATGGTCCCCGTCGCCCCCAAGGTGTCACTAAACCCTATGGAATTCACGCAATCACCGCTGGCGAAGCTGGTATTGCCATTATCAGCGCCCTGGGTGAAAGAGAGGGTGTTAACATTCGTGCTCTGGTACTGGGCTCCTGACCAAAGGGAGAAAGCCGTATTCAAGACAGATGTCAGCGCAGTCTCATTCGCCAGCGTACCCGAGCCCGTGTAAACAATCGTGTTCGATGGGTTCAAACTCCAGGAGATATTCGGCGAAGCCCACGTCGTCCTCTGGATGTCGCTGGAACTGAGGCGAAGCAGTTGAAAGTTGGTCGCGAACAAGAGGACGGCAGAGCATAACCCCAGCAGGGCGACACCGCCCCACACCAATTTCCGCCGCTTTATAATTATCCGTCTCATTCTCACTGGTCTCACCTCACTTTGAGGACTAAACTTCTGCCCCGCAGGCTCCCCTCAGCTTCCTGATTAGTGGCCGAAATCTGGGCGTGAACGCCGCGAACGTTCAGTTCATCCCAATGGATTGTCCACATTCCACTACTGAGAGATGCTTCGCCTTCCACCTCGGTCCCGGCAGGTATCACCAGGCTCCTGTTGGGGAAAAGGTCCGAGGTGGTTTTCCCATAGACGTGCATACGGCCGACGCCACGCGAGCCCGCGGAAACAATGGCCACGGACAGGGTTAACCCATGGGGGACCTGGATCCCGGCGTCCATAATGTTCGCCACATACTTGTGGAAGCCGGCAAGAGGAACAGTCCCCGCGGGGTTCGTGTCCCCAATCGACTGAAGCTGCCGTTGTAACTGGCTGGACGCAGGCACGATGACCCGGTCCTGGTGAGTGGTGGCATCCTGGTATATGCGGTAGGAGCCCTGCGTCATCCCAACGACGCGAAAGCGAGATACTTCCGGTACTGGTTCCAGAAAGAGGACGTATTCCCCCTCGGGCTGTAAGGTGATGTCCCCAGGAACAAACACCCTTGTGTTGCCCACGGTGCCACCCCATTGCTGAATTTCCACCGTCGAAGAAGCTTTACCTTTGAAAACCTGCGACACCATCAGGGTTGTTATGGTCAGGATCTGGGTGTGGTCTTCATTCCAACGGCTCACCTGATTGACCACATGGCCTTGGACGATATCACTGGATGCCTGGGTAAGTTGGTCCAGCGACATGGAAACCAGCGTCGAAGCCCTTGCACGAGACAGGGCCATCATCCCGGCGGCAAGTACTATTGAGAATATCCATACACGCATTTTCATCGCTTGCTACCTCTACTGGATTTTGATGGCACCGATAAATGCCTGCACCTCACCAGCGGCATTGGTCACAATGATGTTCCTGGGCCCGGATGCAGCGCTCGCACTGACCGTGAGCGAGAAGGTGATGTTCTGGAGGTTGGCTCCGTTGTCCGATGGTGCTAAAGCCGTTACGGAGCTGATCGTCACATCGCTGCTCCCCGCCACGTGGCTTACATCCATTGTCAGGCCGGTAGCCAATTGCGAGCCAGTGGCATTGGTCAACCCCGTACCCAGTAACCACACAGTTGTCGTCGATCCTTTGGCAACTGTGATGGTGGCCACTGATGCCGAGCAACCCGGCGTGCAGAGGCCGACATCAGCGAGCCCCAGCGTCGTGCTCAAAGAGGAAAGGCTAAAGTTGATCCCGGTGGTGCTCGCGCCCCCGGGTACATTAATCGCATTCGATACGGTGGATGATGTATTGATCACGATGTCGAAAACCTGCGTCCCGGTCAGGTGCGCGCCGCTTGAATCCATTGCCTGCACGGTGAAGCCCGGCGTTTCTATCGCTAACGGGGTACCCGAAATGACTCCGCCCGCGGACAGGGTCAACCCCAGCGGTAGAGAACCCGCCGTGATACTCCAGGTGTAAGGCGAGGTACCGCCCGTCGCCGTGAGCGTTGTCGTAGTGTAAGCGACACCCACGGTGCCGCTGGGCAACGACGTCTGCGTGACCGTGACCGACCCGCCGCCCGCCGATGTGATGGTCATGCTGACGGAAGCCGACTTGGTCTGGTCCGCCTGGCTCGTCGCCGTAATGCTGAACGTGGCCGGGGACGGGACGGAAGAGGGCGCGTTGTAAGTTACGGATAAGCCCGAGCCGGTAATGGTTCCGAACGTCGCGTTGCCGTTGACCACGCCATTGACGGTCCAGGTGACGGCCGTGTTGGAACTGCCCGTCACCGACGCCGTGAATCCCAGAGTCCCATTGACGGCCAAGCTCTGAGGGCTGGTTGGGGTGGTTATGGCGATCACCACTCCACTGGTTATGGCTACGGAGACGGAAGCCGACTTGGTGGTGTCTGCCACACTGGTGGCCGTGATGGTTACGCCCGGGGGGGCCGGCACCGTAGCAGGCGCCGTGTAGAGGCCTGAAGTTGAGATGGTCCCGAAGTTCGGGTTTCCACACGGCAAGCCGCATGTCACGCTATTGATCGCCCACGTCACTGCCGTGTTCGTCGCATTGCTAACCGTGGCAGTGAATTGGTAGGTCTGGCCCACGTTCAACGACGCGGGCGAGGTTCCCAAAACGACTGTCACTGCCGGGGTGATGGTTACGGATGCCGAAGCCGACTTGGTGGTGTCTGCCGCACTGGTGGCTGTGATGGTAACGCTCTGCGGAGTCGGCACGGAAGCCGGCGCCGTGTAGAGGCCCGAAGTTGAGATGGTGCCAAAGGACGAGTTTCCGCACGGCAAGGCGCACGCCGTGCTACTGATCGCCCAAGTCACTGCGGTGTTGGTGGCATTGGTAACGGTGGCAGTAAATTGGTAATTCTGACCCACGGTCAACGACGTGGGCGAGGTTCCCAAAGCGATTGTCACCGCTGGGGGCGTGGTAGTGGGTGGGGTCGCGCCACCTCCTCCACAACCGGCCATAACCATCAGCAGGCTTAAAATGATTGCCAGAATGCACGTATCACGCCGTAGTCCCCGTCTCATCGATCCGGCTCCCATCAAATGCTAAGTCTCTCTTTGGTTCGTCTACACCAAGGATGTCGATTGAGGATCGTCAGGGTATGAAATCGAGTACGTCATCTGCATGGTCCAGTTCAGAGCGTCGCCGTCTGGACCAGATCCATAACTAATCCCTTGGTAACAAGTTGATACACCTTGGGAGGTCACGTGTCAAGGGGCTCGTTTTTGAACGCGCCTCTTAGGGCGATTTACTAATTATTAGCATTAATGGCCTATCGGGAGTTGTCAATTTGAAGTGGGCCCAAAGCTCGAAGGCGGGGTCGTGCTGCCGGAGGATCCCTGGGAAAATCCAGACCCTTGTGAGTTGGTTTGCTGTCCCCCGAACCCTGGCGTTGATACCGTTGGCATTCCGATCTGGATGCCGAACACCCCCCTGTCGAGTCCGGTGAATTCCCACTCGTCATAGTGGTGGTGCTTCTGCCAAATCTTAATCGACTCATGATGGCTGGTGGCAGCGACGCCGGCAATGTAGGCCCCCCGAATTTCGTTCTGATTGCCGAAGAACGAGGAAGTGGGCCCGGTTTGGCTGGAACCCGCGGACTGAGTCATTCCAAAGCCGCTTGTCCCGCCCATGCTGCTTTGTCCCATGGAATTAGAGTTCCCCATGGAAAAACCTCCCACCTGGGTCGAGTTCGGGGATGAATTACCTACACCAATCCCGGCAGGATTAGTGTTGTTGGGGTTTGTGCCAAAAGGCTGGTTCTTGGAGTCAAGTAAGACTCCGGCCGCATTGATGTGAATGAATCGCCACTTGCCCTTGGGATCCATCGGATCGGGATATTCCTTGCGTAGAAATCGCATCCCGTTGGTTTGCAGCAACTCCTTTACGCTAACGGGATAGCGGCTAAACTTGCGATGAAACAGGGCCACCGCCTGGGCGTATTGGGTTCCACGGAAAATCAACTCCTCTTCGCGCTCCCTCTGCCCCTCCTGATAAACGCTCGTAACCGCCGCCGTAAGCGCCACCAATAGGAGCGTAGCCACCAACATTACGATGGCGAGGACCATGCCCTCGTTTCGTCTCGAGGGTGCGCACCGCTCACTGTGCGATGGGCAATTCGAGATTTGACTTGGTGTTACCATCTTCAACCACAACCGTTGAGGGACTGATCTTAATGACCTTGAACCTGCCCCCGATCATGTCGCCTTCTTGCACCATTTCCATGTCATCATTATACGTGACCATGGCGGACTTCTTCCCGCCCGGCAATTCGTTGTAACCCACCGCCTTCAACGGTGGAGGTGGAGGTGGTGGCGGAGCAGCAGGCGGTGCGGGCGCAAGGGATCTTGAGACCTGCTCGGGCGGTGGAGCGCCACCCACGTATTCGAATGGGTTTCGATCCTCGTCCGGAAGCGGGCGCGAATCCAATTTCTTCAGGGGCACGAAGTGAACCTCGGGATCGTACCCAACAAGGTCATCGGCCACATGAGCATCATCCTTCTGTGAAGTGGCCCGTGATGTGCTTGCCGTGGAGGGGTTCACGTGGGGTTGTCCCGGCTGCATGGCGCGATATTGTGCCACCAGGTTGGCAATGAGGAACGCGCACACCACGCCTAGAAATGCGACTCCGTATTTGGTGATTCCGGCTGGTATTTTCATGGTGTCAAGTAGAGTTCTGCGACCAGCCGCAGGTCTACAGCCCCGTTTTCTCCCCCCGGCGTATAAGTGAACTCTCGAATCAAAATGAAGTCGTTCGCGGTTTCCAAAGCGTGTGAAAATTTCATCAAGCCCGCATAGGGTCCTTGCACGTTGATGTCAATGTCCAAGCGCTCCAGGGGGTCTTTGTGCTGCAATTGAAGATGATATCCCGTGGTCGAAAGTTTCACACCTGCCGCGTCCGCCGCCTTATGAATCAGGTGGGCGGCCGTGGAATAGGCCTCCCGGCGCGACGGGGCACGGTTCGTGGTGAACTCCTGTAACCCCTCGCTGGCTTGCGGCAGGGCGGCTTCATAGCTCTTCAGCAGATCTACGCGGAATTGCTGGTTTCGGACTGCCTGGCGTAATTCCTCCTGGCCGCGTCCAACGGCCTCCAGCTTATTCCCCAGCGGCCGGTAGACAGCAAAGAAGACCAGCAGGTCCAATGCCACCAGGACTATGCCAGTGGTTTCAACGATTCGGTTTATGATTTGTCGTCGGCTCTTCCACACTCGGTTTCTCCGTTGTTATATCCGCTTTTGGCAAGTAGCGCGCCGTACAGATAAGACTTACCTGCTGCCCCTGCGAGCTTTCTTCCTGAAATCCCTGGTTGATGATCGACACATCCTGGAAGTCAGGAGAATCTTCAAGGTCATTAATGAACGTCTCCACAGCATCTTCGCCTTTGGCCGTAATTCCCATCCGGACCATGTAATCGTCTCCGGGTTTCCTGGGTGAAGTCAGCGCCAGACCCGTCAGGTGAGCGCTTTCCGGCAGAAGACCGGCAATCCGCGCGGTCAATTCCGTGACCGACAACTGCCTTTGGTCGATAAGGTTGTTGACGAATTTAGCGCGGCCAATTACGTCATGAAATGCGGGTTGCCCAAGCTTACTCCGTATGGTTGCTTCCTGGCCCTTAAGGTCTTCGGCGCGCTTCTGCAGCCCAGCCAGATTATTCCGGTTTTCCAAGTAGCCGCGGTACTCCTGCACCGAGGAGCGGCACAGTAGTATCAGCACCGCCAAACCCACCAATGTTGCTGGAAGTGCCCATGACAGAGCATATCGATCACGTATGCTCGCCGCCGGGGATAGGTTAATGGTAATTTTCATAGTCGTCAGCTCAGGTTCGCCACTAACCCGGCGAAGGGCATTCCGAAATAGTCAAAGGCTTCGCGTTGTCCCGAAGGCAGCCCGCCATTTGGGATAAAGGGCGAAGGGAGAGGAATAAGGGCGTAACCCAAGGCTTTCGCCAAAGCTTCCCGCACCTCCATGGCCGCTGGGGGGCGAGAGCAAAACCAGACATTTTGCACTTGCACACCCAAATTGTCCTGGCAGGTTGCCAGAACCCGTGTGGCCTCCCGTACGACTTCTTCAATGTTGCTCGCCGCATCCCCCTCAAGCGACCGTGTCCTCCAGTAGCGCACGCGGTTGAAGGCCACCACCACGGCGGTTAGCGCTCCGGGACAGAGGTGCAGCAGCAATTGGCCGTTGTTGTCCTCCGGAAGCAGGGGCAGGAGCGCCACGGTGGCCGGCAACATCAGCACCGGACCGCCATTTACGACCTCCAGGGCCGATTCGTATTCGGCCAGCACCGAACCCCTGACAGCCACACCGAGAACCTCCACCGCGCCGGGTTGTTTCCCCAGAACCTGGTAACTCAGGCGAGCTTCCTCCGGCGCATAAGGCAGATACTCGCGCATCCGCCACAGCACCAAGCTCTCAGCTTCCCCCCGGTCATCGGGAAGAGTTTCAAACTGCAGCAGGGCCACGCGGGCAGCAACATCCGGAATCAGCAGCCCAGGCCTGCTGCCCAAACTTCCGACGGTTTCAGCCACTTCGGCGACAGCCCGTCGGACTGTCTCGATGTCGGTAATATTGGACTTATTGGCTGAAGGCACCAGCACGCCTGCGGGAATTTCACGCACCCCCACGCTCTGCACCTGCCGTTTGGAAGGGCTCAGGCGGGCGGCCACCACAAAGCCGGGTTCCAAGTCTATCGCGAAAGTCGGCGCAACAAAGGTGCCAGCGTGCGCGTGAACTCCCAATCTCAGACGGTTCTTCCAAGTCGCCCAGTTCATGCCACCCTCGGGACGCGGGGCTCGAAAGCCCGGGATTCGGGGTCGGGAGTTAGGGATTCGGGATGCCGTTCCCTGCCCTTGGGTCCATTGGGGACTACAATCCGGCCCGGTTCTTTGATCTTACTTACCATGAATGCCACTCCATAATTCCCGATTCAAAATTCCGAATTCAGAATTCCGGACCACTAATCGTGCCACCAAATCCTCAACTCCAAATTCCCAATCCCAAATTACTAATCGCTATTCACGCATCACTAATCTCCTGCTTTCGCTTACCGAACCCCTAACCCCGAAACCCTGATCCCGATCTTCATTCCACAAACGTCACCTTATTGACCTCGCGCAGGGTGGTAAGTCCTTGCTGGACCTTTTCCAGTGCGGAATCCCTGAGTGACCGCATTCCTTCGTCGTGGGCAGCACGGCGGATTTCCGAGGAGGGCCGCTTTTCCAGGATGAGTTCGCGAATATTGTCGGAAAGTGCCAGCAGTTCGCCAATGGCCGTGCGGCCGCGGAACCCGGTTTCGTTGCACTCCTGGCAGCCTGCCCCCTCGTAAAAGGTAACGTCTTTCCACTCTTCTGGTTTCAGCCCCGACTCGCCGAATAGCTCGACAGGCACTTGCGCCGGGCGCTTGCATGCCTCGCAAATCGTCCGCACCAGCCGCTGCGCCAGAATGCAGTTGAGCGCGGAAACAAAGTTGTACGGTTCCACCCCCATATTCAGGAACCGTCCCAGCACGTCGACCACGTTGTTCGCGTGGACGGTGGTAAACACCAGGTGCCCGGTCAGAGCGGATTGAATGGCGATTTGCGCCGTCTCGTTGTCGCGGATTTCGCCCACCATGATCTTGTCCGGATCGTGCCGCAGGATGGAGCGCAATCCGCGCGCAAACGTCAGTCCGCGTTTTTCGTTCACCGGAATCTGCGTGATGCCGCGAAGCTGGTATTCCACCGGATCCTCAATGGTGATGATCTTGTCTTCATCCGATTTGATTTCCGACAGTGCCGCGTAAAGCGTCGTGGTTTTGCCGCTGCCGGTGGGACCGGTTACCAGCACCATGCCGTAGGGCTCGCGGATATAGCGCCGCAGCCGCACGATTTCACGGTCGGCCAATCCCAGGATTTCCAGCCGCAGGGAATGAAACTTCTCGTGCAGGGATTCCTTGTCGAGGATGCGAAGCACCGCATCTTCCCCGTGAATCGAAGGCATGATGGAGACGCGAAAATCAATGGGGCGGCCGCGATACCGCACCCGGAAGCGTCCGTCCTGGGGAACGCGGCGCTCCGCGATATCCAGTTCCGACATCACCTTGATGCGCGAAATCAGGTTGGACTGAAATTCCCGCGCCAGCGGCGCCATGGCCTGCTGCAATACGCCATCAACACGGTACTTCACCACGACAGAATTATCCCGGCTCTCAATATGAATATCACTCGCGCGCCGTTCCAGCCCGGCAAAGATGATCGAATCCACCAGCCGGATCATGGGACTGATTTCCGTCTCTTCCACCAGATGCTCGAGCGAGAGCCCTTCCCCGGCGCTTTCCTCATCGCGAATGACGTCGAGGCGAAATTCCTCCGTGGCATCGTCAAGAACGCGCTGCGACGGCTCGGTTTTCTTCAGGAAATCCCGCACCTGGCTGGGGGCCGCCACCCGCACCTCCAACGGACGGTCCAGCTTGACTTCCAATTCATCCAGACGCGTCAGGTTGGTGGGGTCGGCCACCACAATCACCAGGTGCTTGTCATTCCCTTCCAGCGGCAGAAACTCATAGTGAAGCATCAGTTCCAGCGGAAGCGTGCGCAACAATTCCGCGTCCGGCCGCGAATGGCGCAGATCCACGAATTGGAACTGATAACGTTCCGCCAACTGCCGCGCCGTTTCAATCTCTTTCAGATCAACTGCCGCCTCTGACAAAATAACCTCCGGGATTCGGGTTTCGGGCCGCGAAGGCCCTCGTCATTTTCCGGATTCGGCCTCCCATATGAGTAACCCCCAAGCGCCGAATCCCCCCCTTCACATCACGAATTTGCCTTACGCGTTTTCAATGCCGCGATCAAACGATTGAGCATTTTCCCAATATCTTCAATCGGCTTTAGGACTGCAGCAAGCTCTTCTGAATCTAGAAAGTGCAAATTGCACGACACAATTAGGTGTGTTTCCAATTCCATTAACGACCCGCGGGCAACGCCGAGAAACTGAATATATTCCCCCGTTGACTCTCTTCCCCAGCCTTCCGCGATATTTGCGGCAATTGAGGTTGATGCCCTTCGAATCTGTGAGCTCCAGCCATATCGCTCCGCAATCGGGAATCGAGAAGTTAACCTGTACACATCGGTGGTTAGGGCCACGGACTTTTTCCAAACATCTAACTCCTTGTAATTCTCGATCATCATCCTCCCCGAATCCCGAGCCCCGGTTTTTCAGTGGATCATCGACGCCATGGAAAACAGCGGTAGATAGAACGCGATCAGGACAAATGCCACGATGACGGCAATGATCGCGATCATTATGGGCCCCACCAGGGCCAGCCGGGTTTCCAGATCGATACTGACGTCCTCTTCAAAAAACTCCGCCAGCGCTTCCAGCATGTTTGACATGGCGCCAGTGGTTTCTCCCACTTCCATCATGTCGATGGCGATCGAGGGGAAGAAGCCGCTCGCGCGCAAGCTCCCGCTGAGATCTTTCCCCGCCGCCACTTCCGCCCGCGCTTGCGCAATCGCCTGGGAGAGCCATGGACTGCTCACCGAATCTTTGGCAGTCTCAAGCGCCGCGATAATAGGGGTCCCGCCTTGCAAGAGCGTCGACAAGGTGCGGGCAAACTCCGCCACGGAAAACTTCAGCAGGAGATTTCCCACCAGGGGAATCCGGAATTTCACGCGCTCCCAAGCCATGCGGGTTTGCTCGGACCGGGCCGCGGTTTTCGCCAGGAATACCAATCCCGCAATCCCCAGAATAATGAGCAGGAAGAAGTGTTTCACCTGCATGGCGAAGGAAATGGTGAAGGTCGTCATGGCCGGCAATTGCACATCCATATCCGCATAGAGCTTGGCGAACTGCGGCACGATGAACTCAATCACCAGCGTCACCAGGATGGTCAGGACAATCATCAGAACGGCCGGGTAGATCAGGGCGGAAACAAATTTCTTGCGGAAGCCCCGCGACTGCTTCTGGTAGGTCACGTAATGGGCCAAGACCTTGTCCAGACTTCCGCTTCGTTCTCCCGCACGGACGGTGGCCGAGTAAATTTTGGGAAAACTGCCGGTAGACTCAAAGGCTTCAGAAAGCAATGCCCCGGAGCGCACTTTGTCTCGCACCACCACCAGCGCCGCCCGGAGAGCTTCGCTGCGGGTCTGGTGCGCGAGAAGGTCCAACGATTTCTGCAACGGCAAACCCGATTTGGAAAGGGTCAAAAACTGTTGGTTGAAAATCAGGAAATCGTCGGGACGGACATTTGCGGGACGCGACCTCCGCACCTGAAAACTCAAAATGTCCTTGGGACGAATCGAAAAGATCAGAAATCCCTGCGCCCGCAGCCGCTGGCGAAGTTCTTCCTCCGAACGAGCCTCTTCCGTCTGGACCGTAACCCGCCCGGCATCCGTCCCTATTTTGCAAACAAATTCGGCCATCGTGAATTCGAACCGTCCGTGAAGAGTTAAGGGTTGATAGTTGATAGTTGATAGTTGATAGTCAAGAGTTGATAGTTAAGAGTTCATAGTCGATAGTTCAAAACTAAGATTCCTGCGTTTTCCAACTATCAACACTCGACCCGCAACTTTCAACTGCCCTTCTCCCCCTATCAACTCTCGACTATTAACTATCAACTATTAACTATCAACTATTAACTATCGACTGCCCTTCTCACCAACTCGCATACGGTGTCCCATCAAGGGACGTATCTTCCGACCCGCTATGCACGTCTACTATCCCGGCAGAGGCTTGGTCCGGGCTGATGGGTACGTCTTCAATATCGGCCTTCCATGTCTGGTTCGATCCGGTAAAGGGATCGTTCGGAAGCCCACCCCGCAGATACCCAGCATCCACCAGTTCGTCAAGCGATGCGGGGGGACGCTGCTTGTCAATGGTGAATTCATCAATCAGCTTCCGCATCGTGAACAAGTCATCCCGAAGCACGGCTTCACGCGCATGGATGACGGACAGGTGGTACATGGGCATCGCGAAGGAAGCCAAAATCAAAATGAGGGTGATCACCACCATCAATTCAATCAGGGTAAAACCCGATGGGGAAGTCCGAAGTCCGAGGTCCGAAGTCCGAGGTCCACGACGGGAGCCGGGAGTCCGAAGTCCCAAGCCGGCCTCCGAAGCTCGAACCGCAATATTCGAAAACCGTCCGGCTGATACCCGAGTTTCGATTTTCGAGTTTCGATTTTCAGAGCCCTGACACCTGACACCTGGCACCTGATACCTGTTTTCCTCTCTACCAATCTCCATACTGTGTCCCATCTAATGCCGTCCCTTGACTCTTCGAATACACGTCAAAAACGTTCTGTCCACCCCAACTCTTGGAGTCGGGATCATCCTGCATGGATCGAAATCCCCAATCCGCGGTCCCCGTCATGGGATCGATAGGTATCTTCCGCAGGAACCTGTACTTCCCTTTCACCGATCCCTTAATCGGCACGCCGTCCACCAGAGTCTGCATATCCGGGGGATACCCGAAGGTATCAACTTTGACCGGGATCTGGCTTGCGTCGGAAGCGGCCTTGTAACGATCAATCGCACTGCGCATCATGCGCAGATTCTCACGGAGTAACGTTTCCCGCTGGCGCACAATCTGATTGCGTGCCAGCGGCAGGGCAAGGGTGGTCAATATCAGCAGAATCGTCATTGCTGCAATCAGTTCAATCAGCATGAAAGCTCTGTCTGAAAACTGATCGCGTCTTTTCACCATCACCTTCAAACCCATCATTATCCTGAAATTCTCACCACAGATCTGGAAGCGTGGGGTTCGTAGAATGCGGGAGATTATTGAATCCTGTCATCCTGGGCTGAGTAAAGGTTTGGCAATCAGCCCCCCGAATTCCCGTCCGTGCTATTGCGGGTTGGGGCTCGGAATCTCGAAGGGCCGCGGGCCCTCGGGTATTCCGAGACGCTCGCTTCCGCCGCCACCGGGAGCACCCATCGGCAAACCTGCACCCCCGCCGACGGAGCGGTCGGGAAGGCGGATGACGCGCGGAGTCAGCATCACCAGCACCTCCTGGTCATTCACTTCTTTGCTTTCCTGGGAGAACAGATAATGTAGCAGTGGAATGTCACCCAACCCGGGAATCCCGGTCACCGCGTTGTTCAAGGTTGTTTGTATCAGGCCACCCAGCAGATTCACTTCCCCTTCCTGCAAACGGAAATCGTCCTCAATGATGCGCTGACCGAAAGTGGGCTGGCTAACCCCACCCACGCTAATAGACGCCCCCAACGAGGAAATTTCAATCTTGGCATGAAGGGCAATCTCCCCGGTCGCAAGCAAGTGGGGGGTCAGATCCAGATTTACACCAACATCCTGGTACTGAAACTGTGTGCTGGCCAACAAACCCGATGAAGAGCTCGAACTACTGCTCGTGAGCGAAGGAAGGAAGCTGCCGGTGGCGTAAGGGATCCGGCTGCCGATTTTCAACTTGGCCGTCTGGCCATCCGTGACCCGAACCTGAGGGCTCTGCATAATATGAGTTTTGGAATCGTTCAAGACCGCCGTGGCAGCGACACCTGGAAGGAGAACCGCAATGTTCTTATAGGACAGGCTGTTGACCGCAGCCGCGCCCAGAGAAGCCGCTGCTGAAGCGGATGAGGAACTGGTACTTGATACCGCTGGCACATAGGCCGCCTCCGTCGTCAATCCAGGGGTCGCCGTCCCGGAGGAGCTAATGCTGGCTAGCGTCAGGCCCAAATCGCGGATTCGGTCGCGGTCAGCCTCTACAATATTGATTTCGATCAAGATTTCCGCTTTCGCTCGATCCAATTCCCGCACCATCTGCTCCGCCGCCGCTACCTTCGCCGCAGTATCCCGGATGATGATGGCGTTGGAATCGGGATTATCCATAATCCTTTGCAATCCTAATACTTGCTTCAGGGCGGTGGTGATGGCCGTACGATCGGCAGGCGCCAGCGGGTTGGAAAGGTAAATTGTCTTTAAAACCTCTTCGTCATAATCCCGTCGATTGTTAGGGTTATCGGGAACAACCAGAATCGTGTTGGGTGTGACTGCCTTCCAGAACGATTTCGTCTGCAAGGAAACAAGCGCCAAGGCGTCTTCAATTCTGATGCCGCTCAAATCCTCACTGAGCGGCGCAGGCCGAAAATCCGGGGTAAAAGCAACGTTCAATCCGGCAAGCTTGCCCAAAGTTTCAAAGACTCTGCGGCTGTCGGCGGAGACCTTGAAGTGCCCAAGAAGTTCCTGGGAAAAAGGTTGTAGCTTGACGGTGGTAGGTTGATCTTCCGCTTCGCGGGCCTTCAACGCCTTTTGCAGTGCCTCTGAATGCTCCTTTTTGGCCTTCGCTTGCTTGGTTAAAACAATGTTGAGCTCCTGAGCTGCCGCCGCGTTGGTAGGATCAATGCGAACCGCCTTCTGCAACTCCGCCGCCGCATCCTGGGGCCTGTCCTCTTTTAATAATTGCCGGGCATTCTTAAAGTGAAATAGGGCGGCGTTGGTGCGCGCATTCTTCTCATGGAGGATATACAGGGAGTTGGCGGGGTCAGCCTCTCTCGCTTTCTCATAGTCCACCAACGCCGTGTCCCAATCCTTCCGCTCCTCGGCCTTGTGACCCTCCCTGTATGCGGTGCTATACCCGCCGCCGCAGCTCAGGCATGATGCGAGTATTGCCAACACTCCCATCAGCCGGATTCCTTTATTGAGCATCCGTTTCTCCCACGGCCGGCATTAGAACTTAAAGTTGGAATTATCGGCCGACAAAAAATGTGCCTGCAAATCAAAACCGGTCAGCGATGAATTGAGCAGACCTGCGCCCAGGTCCACGAGATCCGGGCTACCGGATGCGTCCACCTCAAATGAGAACTGAGGGCTTGCCAACCCTGACAAGGAAGAGTGCAAGTATCCATACAAATTCTTGGATGCAATCCTGCCGCTGGGTTTTGCCCGCGCGGTAAGCGAGTTTCCCAACAAATCCCTTGGGGACACCCTGACTGCAAGGACTATTCCCGGATCAACACTTGTTGCCCGATACTGGTCCGCGAATATCTCCCCCTGCTTCACCAGATATAAACTTGATCCATCCGCCACCACGGCCTGTTGTGTCCCGTCCTGCATTTCAACATAGCCGAGCGTTTGGAATATCAGTGTGTTAGCTTCCGGCGGCGTGCCCCTCTTGGACGGGAAAGGCGGCGACGGCTCGGCCAAAGCGGAAAGCAAAGTCGGAAACACTGGGGGCGATGCGTAAGGTAACGGAGCAGAGTTTCTCGGTGGCTCTTCCACGGCCTCGACCACCTCAGCGGGAACACTCACCGCACGGTAATGTCCGGCAAAACGGTCACCTGGATGGACAACAAAAACATTATCGCCAGATGAGAGAATCGCGGCCACTTCCCCGTTCGCGCTCTCGACATACCCAATGGATTTCATTTCAACCACGGGCTTGACGAGACAGTCGGCTGATGCGGCAGAATTCATCGTAGCCTTCGTAAGTGCGGCTCCAGCCGGCTCGATTTCAGAACTCGTTGCTAATGCTCCTTCACCGGTCGAACCTGAGATCGACGGGCTTGGCGCCGACCCTTCCGCAGTCACGACCTGGTACGACGCCTGCCGAATAACCGATGCGTCTGGAACCCTCTCGGAATGGATGGGAGGGTTAGCCATTGGCGCTCCGCTTGCTTTGGTCTCCACCGAAGCAGGTAAAGTTGAGACCTGCACGGATGCTTCCTGCGCCCTAATGCTGGGTGGAGCGGTGGCCTTCGCCATGGTTACAGCGGACGTCGCCGGAACGAGGCGAACCGAGTCCCCATCCGCCACCACAGCCTCAAGCCTCCCATCCGCCTTTTGCACGTATCCCAGAGAACTTTCATCCGATTCAGTATCTTGCAAGCGTGGCGCAGCGTCGGCCACTGTGACATGGGCCGGTGGCGCCGACTGTGCCCGCATTGCGGAGGGAGACGGATCTAAAGTCGCGGTCAACTCGTTGCTATCAGCTCCGTGGAGTTTCGCCATGGTTGTTTGCACCAGGGTCTCATCGACGGCACTAACGGAGTCAGCGGAAATCTTGGTGACTCTGTACCGGCCTGATATGAGCTCACCTTGGTGAACGACCTGGAGTTCATTTTCTTGCAGAATAATTGCTTCCACCTGTCCACTGGCCTTTTCCACGTAGCCAATCGTTTTGAAGATCGTTGGAGCGGACGGCGCTGGGGCGACATTTACGGCAGCAACCTCTTTCGTTGCAATTGATTGCCCACTGGACTCTTCCCCAGAAGCATTTGCCTTTAAAATGGTGGCAAGTATGGGTGCAGAAGAGACACCTGCGGTGACTACCACGTGCGACGGAACCGAGGGTCGAAGGGATTTTTCCACACCCCGACTGGGTTTCGAGGCCACCAGGGCCGGCGGCAGCACTGGATGTGACTCCACCGTGACGCCTTTCTTCACTGCGGCAGAATGGGAAATCTGCCCAGGCGCGGGTTTCTTGGAATCAGCCGGCACCGTAGCACCAAAGCGCTCCACCAAGGGTTTTCGAAGCAAAAATGACCGGAGAGACTTGCCCGGGTGGTTTTCTCCCGCCTCGGGTGAACGGTCCAACGTGCAGGTTTGGAAAAGCGGCCGAAGCTTGAAGAGTGAATACAGGCAAACTCCGACCGCCAGACCTAGCAGAAAACTGACGAGTTGCCTGGCAATCTTCACTGTTTAGAAGCTCCAAAGCACTTCAATCCCAATATAATACTATCGCCTGAATATCATATCAGGCGTTGTACAAAATGCAATCAGTGAAAGCGCGCGTGGCACGGCGGTGCGGGGCCGAACCCCAATACTGTTCACTTATACTGACTGCTTCCAACTCGACACCCTTGCCCCAAGGGGGCGAGGAATATAGGCGCTAGAATAACGGCCTGTCGGCCTCAAGAGCCCGCGTAACGGGCGTTGTCATTTCAGCCGTGTCCAAAACAGATCGCGTCAGGTTGGGAATGAGGTGCAGCACCAGCGCTCGCTATGCGGGGAAGCTGGGGCCCTTTGTCACGCTGGCGGTCAAGCCAACCTGTTTTCGGCGGAGATCGAGGAACTTAAGGTCCCTCGCCCCCTTGGGGGAGAGGAGATTTAGCTGATAGCCGGTGGAGGGCTTGAATAAGGTCTCTCGCCCCCTTGGGGGAGAGGGTGGACTGCAACCGGCGTTTTCATCAGCCGGGGCAGGACGGGTGAGGGGGTCAAAAACTCTTGGGCCTACTGAGATGCTGTCGACTATGAGGGCATTTCACTTTTGCCTTTTGCCCTTGCTTTTGCCGCTCTGTCAAAACGAATTCCATTTTGGTAAGGACCCCCTCACCCCCACGACAAGCAGAACGTGGGGCCCCCTCCGCCTTGCGGTCCCCCTCTCCCCCAAGGGGGCGAGGGAAAATGAACCGTTGGTTTGGCGTCGAACTCGTGATCGTGCATGAGGAGAACCGTGTTCGCCGCGCGTCGCGTCGCTAATTTGGACATCTGTGTTATTTTTGCACCCCTCACCGCAAAAGCTGATGGTAAGATGGCCGCGACACTTTCTTAAACCCGAAAGGAAACTGCCATGGCCAAAGTCTTGCGATGTCGCGACGTAGGGATGGACTGCCCCAAAGAAATGCGGGCTGAAACCGAGGAGGACCTGTTGAAGCTCGCCGCCGAGCACGCGGAAAAGGATCACGGCATTTCCGCCGCCATGATCCCGCCCTCCATACTGGCAATGGTCAAGTCTGCCATCAAGGATGAATAGAGGCATCCGGAGCTAATTACAGCCTTGGAATGGAACCGAATGAACACTTGGGCACTCCTGGCATTCTGGCTGAAACCGAATCCGCTCAAAGACATCTGGCAAAGCTTCCTGCTCATTGCCCACGACGACAAATTACTCTCCATTACCATCGTCATCCTCGGATTGGCCGTTCTGCTGGCGGTAATGTCCCCCCGGCAGCGCGTGCACGTTCGAGTCGCCCTGGTGATGTACGCCCTCGCCCTCTTCCTTATGGGCCTGTCAGCAGCACCGGCGACACTTGGATGGGACCAGGCGACCAAAACACTCCATGCTGCCGGGCTCTTATTGTTGGGCTTTGCAGTGGTAAAGCTCGGCAGCATCATTGTCTTTGACGTTGTCCTTTGCCTCACTCCCCTGTCCCCGCCGCGGTTTCTGCGCGACATGATCGTAGCCGGTGGATATACGGGGGCGGGACTGTGGCTGCTCTCGCGGGTTGGCGTGACCTTTTCCGGAATCGTTGCCACCTCCGCAGTGATGACCG
The DNA here is from genome assembly GCA_031292775.1 of Acidobacteriota bacterium. Classification (GTDB taxonomy): domain Bacteria; phylum Acidobacteriota; class Terriglobia; order UBA7540; family UBA7540; genus Bog-366. The sequence goes on from JARLGN010000220.1 coordinate 23,031, forward strand.
GAGTTATTGTCTTTTCGCTGCAAGACAGTCTCTCCAACATTTTGGGCGGCCTGGTTTTGCAGATTGATGAAAGCTTCTCGGTCGGCGATTGGGTGAAAATCGAACAGACCGCCGGCAAGGTTAAAGAGATTACCTGGCGCCACGTGGCCATCGAGACGCGCAACTGGGACACCGTCATTATTCCCAACAGCGTCCTGATCAAGTCGCAGGTATTAATTCAGGGGCAGCGGTCCGGACAGCCCGTTCAGCAACGCCGCTGGATCTGGTTCAATGTGGATTTTCGTGTGCCGCCGACCGAAGTCATCCGTGTGGTGACCGATGCCCTGGTGACTGAGCCCGTGGAAGGCTCCGCCCTGGACCCCGCACCCAACTGCATCTTGATGGATTTCAAAGACAGCTATTTTTCTTACGCGGCCCGCTATTGGCTGACCGACCTGGCCAAAGATGATCCCACCGACTCACTGGTACGCTGCCGCATTTACTTCGCCCTCCAGCGTGCGAGCATTGCGCTTTCTGTTCCCGCCTTGACCGCTTTCGTGGAAAATCGGGACGAGGAGCGCGCCAAGATTCACCATGAGCACGAGATCTCACAGCGGCTCACCGCACTGGACCTGGCTCGCGTGGAGCTCTTCCGCGAGATGAATGACCAAGAGAGGCTTAAGCTGGCCGAACGCCTGCGCTCTGCCCCCTTTATGAAAGGGGAGGTGATGACGCGCCAGGGCGCGGAGGCGCACTGGCTCTACATCCTGACCAAAGGGTCGGCTGAAGTGATTGTCTCCACAGACGGCGGCGTGCACAAATCGGTTGCCGTCCTTCACGCCGGCGACTTCTTTGGAGAAATGTCACTGCTCACGGGTGAACCGCGCAGCGCCTCATTGAAGGCGCTGGAAGATTCCGAGTGCTATCGTTTGGACCGGCAGGCGTTTGACGACATTCTGCACGGCCGCCCGGAAATCGCCCATTACCTCTCCGCATTGCTGGCCCGTCGGAAAGTGGAGATCGAAGCCGTTCGCCACGACCTGGATGCCGAAGCAAGAGCAACCATGATGCAGCACCAACAGAAAAGCATATTTGATAAAATCCACAAACTTTTTGGACTCACCCCCACTCCCCCGAAGGCCGATAAGTTGGTTTGAAGGCGATGGTCAGGAACGATAGCTGCTGCAAAACCGCCGCCGCGCCTGGAGGCGACCTTACGGATTCATTCCCTCAAGCGCAATCCAACTGCGCAATCTCCGCCTTGGAAGGGTATTCATGCGCCACGACCCGCTAAAAGCTGTCTTGATGCTGATCCTCGTACTGTTTCTTTGTTCGCCCACAAGAGCGCAGCAGGGTCCCTACACCGAGGAACAGGTGCGGGACATGGTCCACCGCGGACTCGGTAATCAGGCCGGCGCCAGGCTTATCGCCCTGCACGGCCTTGATTTTTCTCCCTCGGACGATTTCATTCAGAGCCTCGCTTCAGCAGGCGCTGACCAGGCATTTCTGGAAGCCTTGGAAGTGGCCAGGCGTCTCCAAACACCGGAAGGTGGAGTAAAAAGGCCGATGACTCAAGCTCCGACGCCGGGTGGTGGAGGCAAGAACCCACTGACTCAGGTCCAGATTATCTCCCTGGTTGCGGGTGAGGTCCCCAACCAACGCGTCGCCATCCTGGTGCGGGAACGCGGCATCGATTTTAATCCGACAAATGAATATCTGCGCGAACTCCGCCTCGCCGGCGGCGACGACGAGTTGGAAGGTGCCCTCAAGGGCACGCACGTGACGATGCCCGAAAGGGTCGAACCTGCCGTTATGGCCCAACAAACCGAAGCGCGGCGACACATGGCGCACGCAGCGGAGCTCCTTCGAAACAAGCAATACGCCGAAGCCGAAGACGAGTACCGCGCCGCGATTCGACGCGATCCTCAGGACGCAGACCTGCACATTGGGCTCGGCATGGTCCTGGGACGGAAGGGAGACTGGGATGGACAGATCGCCGAGGACCGCGAGGCTTTGCGCCTTAACCCCAATAACGATCGCGCTCACCTCAGCCTCGGCTCGGCGCTTGCTCGCAAAGGCAATCAGGGTGGAGCCACGGAGGAATATCGCGAAGCCATCCGACTGAACCCCAACAACGAAGCGGCGCACATCAGCCTGGGGATCCGGCTTTCACAAATGGGCGATTGGGATGGAGCCATCGCGGAATACAGCGAGGCGTTGCGGCTATACCCCAACGGGTATGCCGTGCACTACAGCCTGGGCATGGCATACGAACACAAGGGCAACCGCCAGGCCGCATTGCAGGAGTACCGCACGGCCTACGAACTTAATCCCAATATTCCAACTTATAAGCAGGCCTACGACCGGCTAAGTTCGCAGTGATAGGAATAGCGTCATGAGGCGGGGCGCCACGGCAAAATCCCGCGCGCTTTGCGGTCTCGTCCTCGTGCTACAATAAGTGCATTCCGTTTGGACAATTTCCGCAAGGGGAAGGTGTAAATGCGCCACAGGCCGCTAATTGCTGTCCTAACCCTAATCCTTGTTCTGGCTCTTGCCGGAACCGCAACCGCGCAGCAGAAGCCCTTTACCCAGGAACAAGTGCAAGGATTGGTGCGTGACGGACTCGGTGATGAAACCGGCGCCAAGCTGGTCACGCAGCGCGGCATTGACTTTGAACCCACGGACACTCTCTTGCAGAACCTGAAAGAGGCAGGCGCCAACGAGGCATTCCTGCAGGCTTTGCGCACGGCCAATCGTCCACAAGCAGCAGGTACCGGAGCCAACAAGCCCCTGACCCAGGTGCAAGTTCTCTCCCTGGTCGCGGGTGAAGTACCCAACCATCGTATCGCCATACTGGTGCAAGATCGTGGCATCGATTTCGAACCGAGCAGCCTATTTCTCTCGGAGCTTGCCATCGCCGGCGGCGACAACGATCTTGCCGACGCTATCAAGAGCGCCAAGGTGACCAAGGCAGAGGTCGCTGCCCCTGCTGTCCAGGCCAACCAGGCAGAAGTCCAGCGACACACCGCGCGCGGAGCAGAATTCCTGAAGAAGAAGCAGTACGATGACGCCGTGGCCGAGTATCGCGCCGCCATTCAACTGGAACCTCAAAACGCCGAACTGCACATCAGCATGGGAATCGCATTGGGACACAAGAAAGACTGGGACGGCCAGATTGCGGAGGAGCGCGAGGCCCTGCGCCTGACCCCCAATAACGATCGCGCTCACGTCGCCCTGGGAGTGGCGCTTTCGCAAAAGGACGATCAGGATGGGGCGATTGCGGAATATCGCGAAGCCATCCGCTTGAACCCAAGCAATGACCAGGCACACATCAATTTGGGAAACCGGCTTGCCCACAAGGGAGATTGGGATGGAGCCGGCGCAGAATACCGCGAGGCAGTCCGCCTGAACCCCAACAATGAAGATGCGCACACCAGCCTGGTAAGCGCTCTCACCCACCAGAAGGATTGGGACGGCGTCATTACGGAATGCCATGCGGCCATTCGATTGAATCCCAACAATGAGCAGACCCACCTCAGTCTGGGCGTGGCGCTTTCACAGAAGGGCGATCAGGACGGGGCAATCGCCGCCTATCGCGAGGCAATCCGCCTGGACCCGAGCCTTGAGCAGGCGCACATCAATTTGGGTAACAGGCTTTCCTTTAAGAATGATTGGGACGGAGCTGTAGCGGAGTATGGAGAGGCCGTACGTTTGAATTCCAACGACCCCGCCGCGCACTATAGCCTGGGCACGGCGTACGAGCACAAGAGTAACACGCAAGCCGCATTGCAAGAGTACCGCACGGCTTTCGAACTCAACCCCAAGAATACAGCGTACAAACAGGCTTACGAGCGCGTGCTCGCGTCCGCAAACAAGTAGGCGAACCTGGAAGTCGTACGTTTTCTTTGCGTCTAGGGGCCTCTGCGGTGGATGAGATCCTACTTGCAGCGATCACACAGACCGCCCGCTTCCACGCGCACCGTGCTGATGCGGAATTGCTGCTCGCGCTCGATCTGGCCTTTCAACTTCTCAAACAGCGAACTTTCGAACTCCTGAATACGTCCGCACTTCAGGCAGGCAAGGTGAATGTGGTCGCGCGTGGTCTTGGCTTCGTAATAATGCTTGCCACCGTCGAGGTGCATCAGGTCCAACTCATCCACCAAGCCGTGTCTTTTCAGCATGGCCAGAGTCCGATAGACGGTAACCTTGTTAATGGTCGGGTCCTGATCCTTCGCGCATTGCCACAGAGCGATAGCGTCCAGATGGCCGGCCGCCCCTTGGATGATTTGAACCAACAGGCGGCGCTGATGTGTCATTCGGACGCCGCGCGAAACCAACTCCTGCTCCAGAGGCCGCCGCGAAACATGCCCTTCTACATCCATTCTTCCCTCACCGTCCTGAAGTGGCAGCTTTCGCTCTCTAGTTTGGCTTTGCGGTTGCCACCTGTCAACGAGTTTCCCCTGACCAGTAACTGGTTGCGGGTGCGCAGCCCAGTAAGAATTTCACCACGGAGGTCACTGAGGCCACGGAGGCCAAACGGAGAAAAAGCATTGAGCCGTCCCAAGTGTGATCGGAAACACGCCCAGCGCATCCAAAAGTGCTTTTCTCTGTGCTCTCTGTGCCCTCAGTGCTAAATCATTTCCTTGCGGTGCGAGGTGTACGAGTACGAGATGAAACTCCCCGCCTGTAGGAACCTGGGCCTCTCCCCCGGCATCCAATTACCTGCGGCAACTTCGCAACGAGGAGGGCGTATGCGCGTTGTAATCGAATCGATTGAGGCCGAATATCAGCGCTACAAGAAGCTGGCGGAGTTGGCGTTCGGCCAATTGTCGGAGGAACAACTTGCTCACGCCACGGGTGATTCCCAGAACTCCGTTGCCACCCTGGCATGGCACGTTGGAGGAAACCTCAAGTCGCGCTTCACCGAGTTCCTCGATACGGATGGAGAGAAACCCTGGCGGGAGCGCGAGACCGAGTTTCGTCCCCGGCATGTGACGCACGCCCAATTACTCGCCTTTTGGGAACAGGGCTGGCTGGCCTTATCAACTGCTCTGCGTACGTTGACAGACAGCGATCTTACTCGCACCGTCGTGATCCGCAATCAGCAGCTTTCCGTGGTGAATGCCCTTCACCGCTCCCTGGCACACACAAGCTATCACGTAGGGCAGATTATTTTCCTCGCCAAGACATTGCGCAGTTCGGAATGGCAATACCTGAGCATTCCCCCGGGGAACTCCGCTGAGTACAACCAGAACCCCACCCTTGAACGTACCCCCAGGCAATCATAGCCTGAGGGTCAGAGGAGCGATTTAGCCGCCGCCGCTTGCAGCGAAAGTTTACGGTCAAATTGCCCCCCCTGTGATCAGGCCTTCCACACGACAATTAGTCGCGTCTTCTATGACATATCATAGTATTTGTGATCAACTTTATTTTCAGTATCTTCCCAACTCTGGCGCAGGGAAAATGCCTTTTCAGACCCTTTACTTTCAAAGGGTTCTCAGCTTTGGGAGCATTTCGGAACGATGGTCACGATGGACACACAGTCGCCACGCAATTTTGAGGGTATCGAGGGTGGAAAAGCGCTTCATAGCGTCTGTATTCTAGCCTATATATCTACTGATGTCAAGATGAAAACATGTCGATGCAACTCCGCCCCTCCCGGCAATCCGGAAGTTCTCCCGCTACATTCCCGGGAATCCGCGGCAAGTAACCACGAATTGAATCGGGTCTATTCGTTGAGCACGATTGCGAGTGGCCA
>JARLGN010000221.1 GCA_031292775.1 Acidobacteriota bacterium
AAAACTTCGGCGATGTGCTCCGGACTCCCGGCACCTCCCGAAGCGATGACCGGGATATGCAGGGCGGTCGCAACGAGGGACGTCAACTCACAATCGAAACCCTTTTGCGTGCCATCGGCGTCCATGGAAGTCAGCAGGATTTCGCCCGCGCCCAACTCTTCCACGCGTTTCGCCCATTCGAGTGCATCAAGGCCCGTGGGTTTGGTGCCCGCGTGGGTTACAACTTCCCACCGCGGCGGTTCGGGACCTTGTGAGGCAGACGCTGGATTTCGAATCCTACGTGCATCAATGGCCACCACGATGGCCTGCCGTCCGTAGTTCTCCGCTATGGTCCTGACGACTTCCGGCGTTTCCACTGCCGCCGTGTTGATGCCGACTTTATCGGCGCCCGCGGCAAGCAATCGGTGCGCGTCGTCGAGCACGCGGACCCCGCCGCCCACGGTGAGCGGGATAAACAGGCGGCGCGCCACCCGCCGGACAGTTTCCATCAGCGTGGAGCGGCCTTCGCGCGTGGCGGAAATATCGAGCATCACCAACTCGTCGGCGCCCTCGCGGTTGTACATTTCCGCCAGATCGCCAGGGTCACCGGCATCGCGCAAGTTGACGAAGTGGATGCCTTTCACGACGCGGCCATTCTTGCAGTCCAGACACGGAATAATTCGCTTTGCGAACATAAATTACTAAATTGTCCTTGGTCCCTTGTCCTTAGTCCGTCGTCTTCGAGCAATTGCAAACATCGTACAGCAAGTGACAAAGGACAAATGACGAAGGATATCCTACCGACTTAGAAAATTCTTCAATACCTTCAGGCCAACTTCGCCCGACTTTTCCGGGTGAAATTGGACAGCCCATATGTTTTTCATTTCGATTCCCGCGGCAAAGGACTGGCCATATTCGGTGATGGCGCATGCTTCGGGGGTGACGGGTCCATAGTACGAATGGCAGTAGTAAACAAAGCTGCCGTCAGCGATGCCGTGAAATAATTTCGTATCGGGACGCAGGACAATCTGGCTCCAACCCACGTGGGGAACCTTAAACACTCCCTGAAATCGGGTTACGCAGCCGGGCAGGATCCCCAGGCCGGCAACGCCGGGCGCTTCCTCGCTTGATTCGTATAGCGCTTGTAAACCCAGGCAGATACCGAGAAAAGACTTCTTTTCCGCAAATGCTTCTTGCAAGGGAATAAGCATCTCGCGTTCCGCCAGCCCCTTCATCATGGAGCCAAAGTGCCCTTGCCCGGGGAATATGATCTTGTCAGCAGACTTCAGCGCTGCGGGCTGGTCGACCCTTTCGGCGGACAATCCCAGGTACTCAATTGCCTTAAGCACCGAGCCCACGTTCCCGCCGCCATAGTCGAGGACTGCGATCATAGAAGACCTTTCGTGCTGGGAAGCTGCGATCGCAGGCGGCGGTCGCGCGAGCAGGCAAAGCGCAGCGCACGGGCAAACGCTTTGAACAGGGCTTCAATAGCGTGATGGCTGGAACGTCCATAAGCGACCTTCAGGTGTACGTTGGCCGCGGCAGTAGTGGTGAAGCCATGAAAAAAATCTTCCAGCAACTCTGTTTGCAGATCGCCCACGTACCGCACTTTGAGCGGAGCCTTCAGGACCAAATAGGGCCTGCCACTCAGGTCGATGGCAGCGATTGCCAGGGTTTCGTCCATCGGCATCAGGAAATAACCGGCACGATTGATGCCCTTTTTATCACCCAACGCCTCGCGCAGAAGTTGGCCCAGGACAATTCCGATGTCCTCCACGGTGTGATGCTGATCGACGTCCAGGTCACCCTTGGCTTCGAGATTCAGGTCGAATCCCCCGTGGCGGGTAAAGAGCTCAAGCATGTGGTCAAGGAAACGAATGCCCGTCGAAATCTTGTACGCGCCCTTGCCGTCCAGATTCAGGCGCGCGCGAATATCGGTCTCGGCGGTCTTGCGATGTATTGATGCGGTGCGCCCTTTCATGAAAACCATCCTGTGGAAGAGTAGGACACCATGTTTTTCCAAGCTCGTGCGCCGTCGGGAGTCTGAATGAGATCCTTCAGCCGCTGAAGTTCCGCCATCAGGCGCCGCGTTTGGGCCTGCGAGCCGATGGTGAATCGCAGGTAACCCTTCAGGTGCGGGTCGTAACTCCAGTCGCGAACCAGAATCTTCTTGTCGCGCAGTTTCCGTGCGATTTCCGGCGCGTGCTCGCCCACCCGAGTCAGTACGAAGTTGGAGGAACTGGGGACGTACGGAACGCCGTGAGCCTCCAGCCAGCGGCAGAAGCCCGCGCGATTGGTTCGGACGGTCTCCGCGTACTTGCGCACCTGTTTGTCGTAGCGGATGGCGATGCACGCGCACATCAAAGCGAGTGAATTTACCGCAAAGGGGTTCTGCCCGCGCTGCAAGGGATCAATGAGCTGCGGGTTGGCGAAGAGGCAGCCCATGCGGAGCGCGGCCAGGCCAAACGCTTTCGAAAACGTGCGCGTCACGATCAGGTTCGGATACTTGCGAATCCACGGGAGAATGGTCTGTCCGGAGAAATCCTGATAAGCCTCGTCCACAAGGACGATCGTGTCAGGAGCAGCCAGCAAAATGGCCTTTAACGCGGCCTTGGGAATCTGCGTGCCGGTGGGATTATTGGGGTTGGCCAGTGCCACCCAACGGATGTTCTGCTTCTTGAGCGTCGCGACAAATTCGTTCGTGGGCAGGCGAAACTTTTCATCGTAGCGAATACGCATGATGCTTCCGCCCGCGACACTGTTGAAGAATTCATACACAGGGAAAGTGGGAGCAGGGACCAGCAGCGTGTCACCCGGATCCACAAACGTGTCGCAGACCATCTTCAGCGCGTCGTCAGTGCCATTGGCAAGGAGCATCTCCTCCGGTTTCACGTGAAAATAAGCTGCGAGAATGCTGCGGCCTTCGTCGTACTCCGGATAGCGCGTCATCATCTCCGGGTCCAACGCGCGCCGCAGGGCACGAATCACCTGGGGTGGGCAGCCGACTGTATTCTCGTTGAAGTCCAGCCGCATTTTGCCGCCGCGACCCTCCTGGGGAGGCCGGTACTTCTTCAAGGTTTCAATAGCTTTGCGGGGTCGAATCATATGCTCGGTTCTAGGGGCTGGGGACCAGGTGCTGGGGAATCTGTTACCTTGCATCGCTGCAAAGAAATCGCTCGCGCGTAAAGCCTCCGCCCCACGCGTTCCGCCAAGTCCAAAACCTCTTATGCCTCCAATTCAGAAAGGTAAGTTACGCTTGGATCTCTTTAAGAATTCATTGTTGTTATTGCTATGTTTCCCCAGCCCCCAGCTCCTAGCACCCAGCACCTTTCTTCGATGACCGTGCCTGAATGGAGTAAGCGTGAGCCTTCAATCCCTCCGTATTCGCCAGTGTGACGATGGCCTTTTCGAGTCCTGCCAATCCGCGAGCGCTGAGCTCTTGGACGGAAATGGCCTTCACGAAATCAGCCGCGCTCAGGCCGCCGCGCAAACGGGCCGCACCGCTGGTGGGAAGAATGTGATTTGTCCCTGAGGCATAATCTCCCGCTGCAACCGGGCTGTACGCTCCGAGAAAGATGGAGCCGGCGGATTGGACTTGGCCGAGCAGGGAAGTGGCGCCCTCAAATAAAGTGAGGTGTTCAGGAGCCAGGCGATTTACAAGGTCCACGGCCTCCGCCATGTTGCGCGTGACGATGATGCCACCCTGTGCGGCAAGCGCTAGCGCCGCCAGTGGCAGCTCCAACCGCGCCACAATTTCGCGTGTGGCCGCCTGAACCTGGAGCGCCAATTTCAGAGAGGGGGTAATGAAAATAGCCACTGCATCGGGGTCGTGCTCAGCTTGCGCAACCAGGTCGGAAGCGATCCACTCCGCATTGCCGCGCCCGCCTACGAGCACCAACTCCGACGGCCCGGCTATGAAGTCGATTCCGCACTCTCCCGCCACCAACTTTTTGGCGGCTGCGACGTAGCGATTTCCCGGCCCTACGATTTTGTCGACGCGCGGCACCGACTCAGTTCCGAAGGCAAATGCGGCGATTGCCTGCGCTCCACCCAATCGATAGATTTTCTTCACACCCAACAGATCAGCGGCCACCAGGACGGCGGGTGCAGGCCGGGGCGAGGTGACGATTACTTCGCTGACACCCGCTTCCTGTGCGGGGATGACGCTCATCAGGACGGTCGAGGGCAGGGGGAAACGTCCGCCGGGAACGTAGCAGGCCACGCGCTCGAGCGGCCGGATGATCTGCCCAACCCTCACGCCGGCGCTGGTGGTGCACGTCCACGGCTTGGGTAGCTGTTTGCGCGCTGCCTTGCGGATATTCGCCGCCGCTACCCGCACGGCTTCCACAAAGCCGCGTGGAACTTCACGATAGGCGCGGCGCATCTCCTCACGGGAAACCGAAAGGCCGGTCTTGGCGAAGTCGAGGTGGTCAAACTTTTTCGCGTAACGCAGAAGGGCGCGGTCGCCGCGGCGCCGAATGTCGTCAATGATCGGACGCACTACTGCCTCCGCTTCCGCCAGAGTGGTGGACTTTGCGCGAAGGAGTTTGCCGATGGCTTTCGTATCACTACTGCGAATAATTTCCAGCATAGGCCAATGGATTAGGGACCGGGGGCTGGGTGCTGGGCTCTGGGGAATTCGCGAATAAAGAATAGGCAAGGACCACCTGCATTCTGCGGTCCTTCTTTACTATTTGCAATATCCCCAGCACCCAGCCCCTGGTACCCAGTCCCCGCTTTTCAAACAACGATTTTATTCAACGGATATTCCACAATGCCTTGCGCGTTCGCGGCCTTCAGGCGCGGGATAATTTCGCGCACAGTCTTTTCTTCAATGACGGTGTTGACTGCCACCCAATCGGAATCGCTCAGGGTTGAAACGGTGGGCTGTTTCAACGCGGGGAGGACGGACAGCACCTTTTCCAGGTCGGCGCGCTGGACGTTGAGCATCAGCCCAACCTTGCCTGCGGCCTCGATGGCCCCCTGCAGCAGCATGATGAGCGTCTCAATTTTCTGACGCTTCCAGGCATTTTCCCACGCGCCAGGATTAGCGATGAACTTGGTGTTCGATTCCAAGACTGTTTCCACGATTCGCAACCCATTGGCGCGTAACGAGGAGCCGGTTTCCGTGACTTCCACGATGGCATCGGCAAGAACTGGAGGCTTTACTTCCGTGGCGCCCCAGGAAAATTCCACTTTGGCCTTCACTCCATTGTGTTCCAGGTAACGCTTGGTTACCCCCACCAGTTCCGTGGCGATGACTTTGCCTTGAAGGTCTTTCACGCTATGGAAGGGGGATTTTTCCGGGACGGCGAGCACCCAGCGCACCTTGCCAAACGTCTGCTTGGCGTAAACCAGGTCAGCCACTTCGATGACGTTGGATTCGTTTTCCAGGATCCAATCCTTGCCGGTCAATCCGGCATCAAGGACTCCGTCTTCGACGTAGCGCGCCATTTCCTGCGCGCGGATCAGCATGCACTCGATTTCGTCATCATCGATGGAGGGAAAATACGACCGCGAGCTGACACTGATTTCATAGCCCGCGCGGCGAAACAGTTGCAGCGAAGATTCTTGCAGGCTGCCTTTGGGCAAACCTAATTTTAAAACGCTCATGTTTGGCTCTCCGGGTGTTCCTGGCCGTAGACGCGCTTGGGATCGAATTCGCGCTCCAGGATGATTTCCTCGCCTTTCGTGGTGATCTTGCGGAAGAAGCACGAGCGATACCCCATGTGGCAGCAGCCCGGGCCGGTCAAATCGGCTTGGATCAGTAGTGCGTCCTCATCGCAATCCACTCGAATCTCTCTTGCCACCAAGCGATGCCCGGAGGATTCCCCTTTCGTCCACAGCTTCTTGCGCGAGCGGCTGTAGAAGGTGACGAATCCGGATACGAGCGTCTGCTGGTAGGCTTCCGCGTTCATGTACCCAAGCATCAAAACCTTTCCTGAGTGACGGTCCTGAATGATGGCGGGAATCAGGCCGTCGTCTTGGTATTTCAGTTGCAACATGCACAGCCCCCCTAGCTTGAAAATGAAAAAGCCCGCTGATGGATTGTGTCAGCGGGCCGCTTTGCCGATATCGCCTGGTGGTTTAGGCATTCGCCCACTGACACGCCACCCCGTAGCTGAAGTGATGATGATGGCGGTGATGTGTCAGCGCGCGTAACATAAGTCTAAAGATTATCGTTTTCGGCCTGACGTGTCAATACGGAATGTGGGTAAGACACAACCAGATGCGGCACAGGCCAATTAACGGTGCCCGTTGAGTTCGACCGGACGGGAGGGCCTAGAGACCCATCTCTTTCTTGACTTGATCCCAGGGGATGCCGGCCTTGCCGTTGTTGCGGGCGATTGCGGCATTGAGGTCACGCAAATCTTCCAGATCTTGAACTCTCATGCGCAAACGCTGAAGTTCGTCGTGAAGCTTGCGAATGGTGACCTTTTTCACGACGTGTTGCCCAGCGGCCTTAATCATATGCCTCCTTCCGATGTTTAACAGCATACACAAAGATTGTGGCCGCTTCCAACTGAAACAGGATTCGGTAAGTTCCCACGCGCAGCCGGTACTTATGCTCGTGCGCAGCAAGTTTCCTGACTTGGCCGGAAAGATCGCTTTGGAGAGCGTCGAGTCGGAGGCCGATGCTCCTTCGGGCGGATTTGGGAAGCGCTCGCAGTTGTTTCCGAGCCTCCTCGCTGATTAGCAACTCATAGTGCATCGAGCTTCCCGGACTCGCAGCCGACCCGTTAATCCCGCTGAGGGAACCCCTCCTTCTATCGTGGGGATCCCTCAGCGGGTCTCTCGATGCCGGCCACACTCATCACGCACACTTCAACGCTGCCCTGCCCAGAAATTCCGCCGCGCCGCCCAGTTCCTCTTCGATGCGGAGCAACTGGTTGTACTTGGAGATGCGGTCGCTGCGGCTGGCGGAGCCCGTCTTGATTTGGCCGGTACCGAGGCCGACGGTGAAGTCGGCAATGAAAGCGTCCTCGGTTTCGCCCGAACGGTGTGACACGACGGACGTATAGCCGTGGCGCCGCCCCAGTTCGATGGCACGAATCGTTTCCGTGACGGTGCCAATCTGGTTCAGCTTGATCAGAATTGAATTGGCGGTGCCTTCTTCGATGCCGCGCGCCAGGCGTTCGGTATTGGTTACGAAGAGATCATCACCGACAAGTTGGATCTTGCTGCCCAACTCTTTGGTAAGCAGGTTCCATCCATCCCAGTCGTCTTGCGCCAGGCCGTCTTCAATGCTGACAATGGGATACTGGCGAACCCAGTCGGCGTAGAGCTTCACCATTTCTTCCGATGACTTTCTGGATTTGTCAGATTTGAAGAAGACGTACTTTCCATCCTGGAACATTTCACTGGAAGCCGGATCGAGGGCGATCGAGATGTCGCGCCCTGGTGTGTAGCCCGCCTTCTGAATGGCTTCAAGCAGCACTTCTACGGCCTCATCATTCGATTTCAGGCTGGGAGCGAAGCCGCCCTCATCGCCTACCGAAGTGTTGTAGCCGCGGTCCTTCAAAACCTTCTTGAGGGTGTGGAACGTCTCCGCGCCCATGCGCAGTGCTTGCGCGAAGCTTTCCGCGCCCACCGGCATGATCATGAATTCCTGAAAGTCCACAGTGTTGTCAGCATGAACGCCGCCGTTCAACACGTTCATCATGGGAACAGGCAGGATGCGCGCTTGCAGTCCACCCAGATATTTATAGAGCGGGATGCCCGCCGACCTCGCCGAGGCGCGGCAAGCGGCCATGGAAACTGCCAGGATGGCGTTGGCGCCGAGCTTGCCTTTGTTGGGAGTGCCGTCGAGCGCAATCATCCGATCGTCGAGTTCCGTCTGGTTGCTGGCGTCGTGCCCGCCCAAGGCAGGAGCAATCACCGAGTTGACATTGTCCACAGCTTGCGTTACGCCTTTGCCCATATAGCGCCGCTTGTCGCCGTCGCGCAGTTCCACCGCCTCGTGCTCGCCCGTTGAGGCGCCGGAGGGAACGGCAGCGCGGCCAAAAGAGCCGTCGCGCAGAACCACATCCGCTTCCACGGTGGGATTGCCGCGTGAATCCAGAATTTCTCGTGCTTGAATCAGATCAATTTGTGCCATGCGAATGATTCCTCGTTGCGAAGTTTTTGAACGCGAATTGAAACCCAAAATTGTAACACACCCCGGCGCGGAAAGAACGCGCCAAACTCCCGGCGGCATTCCATCGATATCGTGCGATCCCCATTGTTCGCCATCTGGACTTCATTGCAGGATGGGTTTTGCAATTGCCATTTGTGCCGTCATAATGATTTGGATGGCGTGAAGGGGCTTGAATTGCGGCGATAGGTAAGGCCGTTGGCTTGGGTTCCAGTCCAAACAATGTTGGGACTCACGGCTTTGCGTGTTGCGCGTTTCGAATTCCCGGGAGGGACGCTGAATGAAGCACATCGGAAAAATAATCCTGGTATTGATTGCCCTATTTGTTGTGGTGCCGGTTCTTGCCATCCTTGGGATTATTTACTCCCATCGGGTGAAGCCGAATACGGTGCTGGTGGTGCGTATCGAAGGCGAAATTCCGGAGCGGTCTGCGCAGGACTCCCTTCAGGATCTGTTCACCGGCCCGCCGACGAGCGTCACTGACATTACCGAGGGCATTGAGCGCGCGCGGACTGACCCGCACATCACCGGGCTCGAGCTCCTGGTGGGTGAGACCAACCTAAGCATGGGCAGCCTTCAGGAGATCCGCGACCGCATTCAGGCTTTCAACAACGCTCACAAATTCAGCGTCGGCTACCTGGAATTTGCCACCAATCGATCCTACTACCTGGCCTCGGCCTGCCACACCCTGATCATGCTTCCCAAGTCGGAATTTCACCTTCACGGCATGATGGCTTCCACCACGTTCATGCGCGGCACCTTTGACAAGCTGGGGATATTTCCTGACTTCCTTCATATTGGCGATTACAAGAATGCCACCAACGTTTACACCGAGAAGAAGTTTACCGCAGCCCATCGCGAGGCCACCAAGGCCCTGGTGGACGACTGGTACCGGCAGTTCATACAGGGTGTTGCCGCCTCGCGCGGCCTGAAGACGGACGAGGTGGAGAAGATCATCGCTGCGGGGCCCTACAACTCTGACTCCGCGCCGGCCACGCACCTGGTAGATCGCGTCGCCTACGCGAACGATGCGCGAGGTTTTGTGGAACAGGAGAATCACGGGCACGACCGGCGCATCGGCTTGCACCGGTACCTCGACAAGTCAGAGACATTTACCGTCGATAAAATCGCGGTGATTTATGCGGTGGGTGAAATTGTGCCTGGCACGAGCGGTAATTCGCCCTGGGGCGGGGAAATGATGGGATCGGAGACAATTGCCAGGCAGTTTCGCCGCGCCAGCGACGACGATTCCGTAAAGGCGGTGGTGGTGCGCGTCGACTCTCCCGGTGGGGTCGCTTTCTCTTCTGAAGTAATCCGGCATGAACTGGAAAGGACCCGAGCGGCAAAGCCCGTAGTGGTTTCCATGGGTGACGTCGCGGCCTCCGGGGGATACTGGCTGGCGATGTCGGCGAACAGGATCATTGCCGAGCCCGGCACCGTCACCGGTTCAATCGGTGTGTTGATGGGCAAGTTCAATCTTCAAGGACTCTATGAAAAGCTCGGCCTGAGCACGGACTTCGTTGCCACGACGGAGAACTCCACCTTGGAATATCCCTTGCAGAATTTCACTCCCGCGCAACGGGAGATTGTGTTGAGAAATATGCGCGCAACCTACGACGACTTTATTCACGGCGTGGCGGCGGGCCGGCACATGAAGGTGGAAGATGTGGACAGGATCGCGCAAGGCCGTGTTTGGACAGGCGAACGCGCACGGGAATTGGGTTTGGTGGACGAACTCGGAGGATTACACACGGCCATTGCCCGAGCCCGTGAATTGGCCAGGATTCCTGCCTCGGAAAAGGTTAGCGTATTGTCGCTACCCGCGCACCGGTCGTTCATCGAACGGCTGCTGAATTCTTCTGATGACGATGACGCGTTTGCCTCCACGCCCTCCCTGCGAGTATGGCTGGGCAAACTTCAATCCCTCTCGACCTATTCGGCGTGGACGATTCTGCCGGGAATACCGGAAGTGCAGTAGGCAGAAAGCGGAAGGCAGAAGGCGGAAGGCAGCCAGAAAGCAGCCGGGGGTGGTCGGTATGCGGTGAGCGGATCTCAATGCGAATCTACTGCCCTCGCCCCCTTGGGGGAGAGGGTGGACCGCAGCCGGCGTCCTCATCAGCCGGGGCGGGACGGGTGAGGGGGTCAGAACCCAAGTACAGCGGCATTCAGGATTAGGCAGTACTGCCTTCTGCTTACTGCTTTCTGCCCACTGCCTACTCCGGCTCCTCGAACATTCTCTGTTCGGGGACCACCACTACGATTCCGGTTTCGGTGACGTGATAATTCTTGCGGTCTTCTTCCAGGTTGTAGCCAATTTCGGTGCGCTCGGGGATATTCATATGGCGGTCGATGATGGCGCGGCGGATGCGCGAGTAGCGGCCGATGTTGACGTGGGAGAACAGGATGGAATCCTCCACTTCCGTGTAGCTATTGACGCGAACGTCCGGTGACAGGACCGATCCGGTGACGCGGCCGCCGGAAATGATGGAGCCACTTGAGACGATGGAATCCACCGCAATCCCCATGCGCCGTCCCTCCTGTGCGAATACGAATTTCGCCGGCGGATATTGCCGTTGATAGCCCCGGACGGGCCACGAGGAGTCGTACAGGTTGAAGACGGGGGAGACTGAGACCAGGTCCATGTTGGCCTCGTAGTAGGCCTCAATGGTTCCGATATCGCGCCAGTAGAGTGCTTCCTTCTTGTTTTCGTCGATAAAATTGTAGGAGTAGGCGCACTTTTTTTCGATCAGCCTGGGAATAATATTTTTCCCAAAGTCATGCTCTGAGGTTGGATCCTCGGAATCCGCCAGAAGGGTTTCCATCAACACGTCGCGGTTGAAGCAGTAGATACCCATTGAGACATTGCACTTGGTGGGATTGTGCACGGAAGGCTTGGGATTGGCAGGCTTTTCCTGCCAGCCCACGATGCGCCCGGTGGAATCGATCTCGCATACCCCGAACCGCGATGCTTCCGAGAGGTCGAACTCAATGGTGCCAACGGTAACGCCCGCGCCCGCGTCCACATGCTGCTGGAGCATGCGCTGGTAATTCATCTTGTAAACGTGGTCGCCGGAAAGCACCAGCACATACTTGCAGGGCTCGCTGCCGATGGAGTAGAGGTTCTGAAAGATGGCGTCTGCCGTTCCTTGATACCACTGGTCGCCCACGCGCTTCATGGGCGGCAGCACGGTTATGAATTCCCCGAGTTCGTGGGCAAGGATGCTCCACCCTTCGCGGATGTGGCGGTTCAGGGAAAGCGCCTTGTACTGGGTTAAAACGTAGATGTGACGCAGGTCGGAATTAATACAATTGGAAAGCGTAAGGTCAACGATGCGGTAAATGCCACCGAAAGGAACAGCGGGTTTGGCCCGGTCCCGAGTCAGTGGATTCAGGCGTTCCCCTGCGCCTCCTGCCAGCAGACATACAAGTGTGTCACGCACCACGATTCGAGGCACCTCCTGGCAAGTCTGTCACGACGAGGTTTGTAGGGCCTCTCGCGTCTTACACGGTTTTTGGAAAACCTATTATAGCAGAGGCAGCGCACGTGCCAACGGCTCTCTGGCGGAGATGTTGCTACCACAGTCATCGCCGCAGGCGTCTTGGAGTGCGGCCGCGAAGCTGCCGCCTTTCCATGGATATGATCTGAATTAATGATACGTCGGTGATCGTTGGTCCTGCGGCATTCCACTGCGGTGGCTGCTGCGACCGCACTCCACGGCGCTACGCGCAGGCCCAAACCAGAATTCGTCATACTGCAATTTGGAGAAGCCCGGATTCCGCGCCGCTATGCTATATTCGCTTTCAGGGAGACTGCCCCCAGGAAACTATGCGCCGCCACGATCGCTGCCAACTCGCGCCGTACGCCATGCGGGTGGAAGAGTCGCAAGGCCGACGCCATCCGGAGCCGTCCCACCCCTACCGCAACGATTACGAACGCGATCGCGACCGAATCATCCATTCCCGTGCGTTCCGCCGCCTGGAGAACAAGACCCAGGTTTTCACCCGCCGGTATTCCGACCACTTCCGCAATCGACTGACGCACACGCTGGAAGTGGCGCAGATCAGCCGCACCGTGGCGAAGGCGCTGGGCCTGAACTCCGACCTGGTGGAATCTCTGGCGCTGGTGCATGACGTGGGGCACCCGCCGGGCGGCCACTCCGGGGAGTCAGAGCTCAACAAGCTGATGCACAAGCACCACGATGCCTTCGGCCACAACCTTCATGGCTTGCGCATCGTCGAGTTCTTTGAGCAGAAATACGCCGGCTTCCCCGGGCTAAACCTAACCTTTGAAGTTCGCGAGGGCATCATCAAGCACTCCCGCGATTACGTTCTCGCGGCGCATCCTGAGTTGGAGGAATATCGCCTGGACGATCGGCCACCGCTGGAAGCGCAACTGATCGACGTCGCGGACGAGATTGCTTACAACTGCGCCGATCTCGATGATGGATACGAGGCCAAACTGCTGACCCTACCCGTCATCCGCGAAAGCTTGCCCATTTTCGACCGGCTATACCGGGCAATGGCGAGGAAATATCCGGTGGCGAAGGAAAAGCTGAATTTTAACGAGGCGCTGAAGCGGCTGTTGGACGCGCTGGTGACGGACTTGATTGAATCCACGCGGCTCCGTTTGACGGAGAAGGGAATTGATTCGGTGGAAAAGGTCCGTGCCTGCCGCAGGCGACTGGTGGCGCTGGGCCCTCGAATGGCGCGGCAGAACCAGAAAGTGAAGGACTTTCTCTATGCCCATCTTTACTTGAATCAAAATGTGAACTCGGAGCGCCAGCGGCTGACGGGCTGCCTTCGCCGCCTCTTTGCCTACTACGTGAAACACCCTGGAAGCCTGCCAGCTTTTTATTTCGACCAGTCGCAGCATCAACCCGTGCACCGCGTCGTCTGCGATTACATCGCGGGAATGACGGACCATTACCTGCTGGACCGGCACCGAAAAATCTTTGGGGAAGGCTGAGAGCCAGGTGTCAAGTGCTCATGAAAGTGTAAAGGGTAAAGGCTAAAGGATAAAGACGAAATGCTTCACCCTTTATCCTTTACCCTTTATCCTTTAACCCTCTTCCTTTGTGATCCGCGACTACCCATTCCCGACAATTAACCCCTGACACCTTAAGCCTGATACGGGGTGCCGTAACCTGTCCCCTGTAACCTTTCTTGCTTGTGCTAAGATAGCGCCCCATTGGGGGCTCGCGTATTGGATGCGCGGGTCCGCCCCGAGAGGGTTCTGTGACTTTACGAAAACAATTGATCCTTTCGCTGTTGCTGCTGGTGGTTGTGGTGTTGTCGGCGGTGGCGGTTTACATGTGGTTCGGCGGTCCGGAAGTTACGCTGCTGGACGCCTTTTACATGGCGGTCATCACGGTTTCCACGGTGGGCTACGGTGAAATCGTGGATACCCGCTCCCACCCGGAGCTGCGGCTCTTCAACATCTTTTTTATCCTCATCGGCATTGGCATCATGCTCTATGTTTTTTCCGCTTCGACCGCCTTCATTGTGGAAGGTGAACTCAACCATATTTTTCGGAGACGCAAGATGCAGAAACTGATCCGGGACATGCACGATCACCTGATTATCTGCGGGGCGGGGGAAACCGGCGCCTACCTGGTGAAAGAGCTCCTGAAGACGGGCAACGTGTTTGTGGTGATCGACCACGATGAAGGCCGTCTGGAGAGGATCAGCCAACTCGGAGAGGTTCCCGTTCTGAAGGGGGACGGCGGGGACGAGGATGTCCTGACGGCGGCGCGGATCCAACATGCGCGCGGCCTGGCTTCCGTATTACCCGAGGACAAGGACAACCTGCTGACCACGGTAACGGCTCGGCTGCTCAATCCGAACCTCCGAATTGTGGCTCGATGCGCCGAGGCGCCGATGATTGAAAAACTGCTGCGTCACGGCGCCAACTCCGCGATTTCTCCCAACATGATTGGCGGCATGCGGCTGGCCTCGGAGCTGATCCGCCCCTCAGTGGTTAATTTTCTTGATGTAATGCTGCACGACCAATCCGGCACGTTGCGAGTGGAGGAAATTGTGGTGGCCAACGGCTCGCCCTGGGTGGGGAAAAAGCTCAGGGATTTGGACCTGCACGGGCGTTACGAGCTTTTGCCCTTGGCGGTTCGCAAGCCCGAGGGCGAGATGAAATTCAATCCCCGCGACGACACGGTAATTGTCGGTGGTGATGTTTGGGTAGTCATGGGTGACGTCGACAACGCCTGGAAGGCCCGCGACGCCGCGGGGAACAACGTCCCGCACAAGCCAACGTAGCGTCGCGTTCGGAAATTACGTTTGCCTGTAGCGCTGTCCTTTAGCGGGGCACGTGCCGGGCTAAACAGGCAGGGGAAAAGCTCATCGGTGCTGTCATGATCAGCACCACTCGTTTCAGGCCACCCCCGTTTCAGACCACCACGGTTCAGGCTACTACGTTTCGGACCACTACGTTTCAAACCACCCCGTGGGGGGGGGGGGGGGCGGGGCCCGCGGCGGCGGGGGGGGGGGGGGGGTGCGCATCCGCCCGCGGGCGGG
>JARLGN010000222.1 GCA_031292775.1 Acidobacteriota bacterium
CAGAAAACTGATCGTGTGCCAATTTCCTTGATTATTGACAGTCCCTGGATACCGGGCTATCTGGGCATCAAGCATATTGATTATTACTTTGACCAGGAAGTCTGGTTTCGATCCAATCTTCGCATCGTCGAGGAATTCCCGGAAGTCACCGTGCTCCCATCGTGGTGGGTGGAATATGGGATGGCAATTGAACCCTCCGCCATGGGAGGGAAGGTGCGGTTTCCGGCGGACCAAACCCCGTCTGAATCACCGATGTTATTTCGTTTGGAAGATCTGGATCAACTCGCTGAGGTTGACCCCCAGGTGGACGGCTTGATGCCGGTGGCGCTCCGTCAGTACCGGGCGCAGAAGCGCCGTATCACCGACGCAGGTTACACAATTCCCATGGTTGCCGCGCGCGGTCCCCTGGCGCTGGCAGTCTTCTTCCGTGGCCTGACCCCGTTCATGATGGATATTACAGATAACCCCGCCGGCGTGCACAAACTCCTGGCCTATACCACGAACGTCGCAATCGAGTGGCTCAAGGCCCAGGCCGAGGCAGTAGGTGATAGCGTTGAGGGAATCCTTGTCCTCGATGACATTGTGGGTTTTCTCTCCCGCAAGCATTACCAGGAGTTCGCCCATCCCTACCTGCAAGAGGTCTTTTCCAGTTTTCCGTCATCGTGGGTGAAGGTGTATCACAACGACGCCCGGATCGATCCCTTCCTGGAAGACTTGCCTGACGCGGGTTTCGACGTCCTGAATTGGACTCACAAGCTGGAGATCAACGAGGTTCGCAAGAAGACGGCAGGAAGAATCTGCTTAATGGGGAACGTATCTCCGCTGGACATTGGCGTGCGTGGCACTCCGGCCGAAGTTAAGGCGGCAACGTTGGACCTTTTGCAAAATACGAGCAGGGAAGGGTTGATTCTTTCTCTGGGCGGCGGGGTAAGCCCCGGCATGCCCGGGGCCAATATCCACGCCATGATCGAGGCAGTGACGGAATTCAATGGCTAAAGTGCCGTCCAATTGTGGCTTTGCGATAAATTGCGGGACATCTCCCTATTTTGGATGTAGGGGCGCATGGCGTTGCGCCCCTGCAAGGTCACAGGACAGGTTCGTTTTTTCGTCTGTCCGCGTTGGTTTGGCAAGCAGGTAGTTAAGCGACGAATGTTCTTCCTTCCACCCACGCAAGGTTTTTGAGTAAACTGCAAAAGGGTTCAGGGCACCCGTGTCAGGGCACCCGTGTTTTGACACGGCTGTGGGCTTCAGCTACCGTTGACCTTCGCGGAATCCTCCAATCTGAGGTGGCAATCCAATATGAAACGCTTGAGCGTTGCTTGGGTGATGTTTGTGTGTGCCGTCGCCGTTCTGGCGGTGCTGGGACTGGTATCTGCCAGAGCGGCAGGGAAAGGCGCGGTGTTGGGGACTGACCTGAGCGCGCCGCTGCCGGGAATGCCTCCGGTACTGGATCCGCTGGACATTTACGCGGCTGACCGGCCCGGGAATCTGAGCCCCGTGCTGAAGAAATTTCCCGCTCGAATCTACGTGCCCAACAGCGGCAGCAACACCGTGGACGTCATCGATCCCGCCACTTACAAGATAATTGGCCACTTTGCCGTGGGCCGCCAACCCCAGCACGTGACACCCTCGTATGATTTGAAAACTCTGTGGGTGCTGAATGACCTTGGTGACAGTGAAACCAGAATCGATCCTGCCACCGGCAGGAAGGGCGCAACCATCCATGTTGTGGATCCATATAACATGTACTATACGCCGGACGGCAAGTTCGCCATTGTGGTGGCGGAAACCAAACGGCAGCTCGACTTTCTCGATCCTCAAACCATGAAGCTCAAACATGCGCTTGCCGTTCCCTGCCGGGGTGTCGATCACATGGACTTTGCCGCGAATGGGAGCTACCTGATTGCCAGTTGCGAATTCTCCGGGACGCTGGTGAAGGTTGATGTGGCGAAGCAAACGGTGATGGGAATGGTGAAGCTGCCGCGCCAGGGGATGCCGCAGGACGTCAAACTTTCTCCCGACGGAAAGATCTTCTACGTGGCGGATATGGATGCCAATGGAGTATACGAAGTCGACGGTGACGGGCCAACAGTTCTCGGCTTCATTCCCACCGGCAAGGGCGCGCACGGCCTTTACGCCAGCCGCGATTCAAGAGTGCTTTATGTTTCCAACCGGGGGGAGGGAAGTATCTCCCTGATTGGCTTTGCCGAACGCCGCGTGCTGACGACATGGAGGCTTCCCGGAGGAGGCAGCCCCGATATGGGTGGAGTATCCGCCGATGGCAAGGTCCTGTGGCTGTCGGGCCGCTATAACCGCGAAGTCTACGCGATTGATACTGCAAACGGCAATCTGTTGGCCCGCATCAAAGTGGGCAAAGGCCCTCACGGCCTGTGCGTCTATCCCCAACCCGGCCGGTACTCCCTGGGGCACACGGGAATCTTCAGATAGCCCTGGTCCTCCCCTTTTATATGTGAATGTAGTGGGGGCCTGAATTTCGCTCAATGGGCCTGGATCCTGGCCCCCATAGGTGCCAGATGGTACCGACGACAGCCAGCCCGCGTAGCGGATGAGGTCATTTGGGGAATACCGCTTCCTTACCTTGAATGTGGATGAAAAGCCGCCAGCTTCCAGCGATGTTACCCGATATGTAATTGAAAGGAAAGGGCAAGGCTGCTCTCTGCCGAAGGCCATGGGTGGCCGGACCTCCGCATGTAAGAAGTAACGTGATGGGCCGCGCGGTATGGCGTTTGCGGAACTCAAACGTCGGCCTAACTTCACGCCTGCAACATGGGCCATCCAGCCGAATAGAAATCCTCATCAGGTCGGACCGCTCTGCAACCGACTTTCAGTCTGTTCCGGTCGGCCGGAAGTCTATGTTAAGATTGTAAATGGATCCGCGTCGATCTTGCTAAATATGGCCCGAAAATACGGTGTTTGGTTACGAAAACCGGCAGGGATTGTTCTTGCTTTGGCGGTTTCCCTAGTGGTCGCCTGGCCTATGCCCCAAACTCAAGATTTAAAGGGCGTTGTGGTCGGCGCGAAGGGGTCGCCCATCGCGGATGCCCACTGTACCTTGAAGGGGCTCGGCTTACCAGCCCAGGGGATTGTCGTGACCACAGACGAGCGCGGAAGGTTCGACTTTCCGGGTCTCCAACCGGGCCAATACGGCTTGTCTTGCGTTGCTGTTGGCCATCTGCCGGCGACCCAAACCGGCCTCAAGGTAAGTCCGGCGAGCCCGCAAGTCCTGCAAGTTGTCTTGCCGGAACCGGAAAAGCTCCACCAGACCGTCGAGGTTCATGAGACGGCGGCGCCGCTCGCCACGGAAAGCGCAACGGTCAGCCGTCACGTTAGCTCGCAACAGCTCAGCTCACTACCCCTGGTACAGGAACAATTCAAGGCCGCGTTGCCCCTGGTGCCGGGGGTGGTGCGTACGCCTGACGGGAAGATCAACATCAAGGGCTCTGGGGAAGGCCAAAGTATGCTCTTGGCCGATTCCACGGAGATGGTTGATCCCATTACCGGCAGCTATTCGATTGACCTTCCCATTGATGCCATCGAATCCGTGGATGTCACCAAGGCGCCTTACAATGCGGAATACGGGCACTTTTCCGGTGGCCTGACGACCGTCATGACCAAGCCTCCTTCCAGCAAGTGGGAATTTCAATTGAATGACATTGTCCCCTCGTTTCGGGTGGAAGCCGGCCACTTATCGGGGGTTTCCGGAAACAGCCCTCGCGCCAGGTTCACGGGGCCCATCGCCGGGTATCGCTTGACCATGTCGGAATCGTTCGCTTACTTCATGGACAAGCAACTGGTACGCGGCTTGCCGTGGCCGAATAATCAGACTATCCGGCAGGGATTTACCTCATTCACCAATTTTCAGTACGTCGTTTCCGCAGAACATCTCTTAACGTTCAACCTGCACTTTTTCCCGGCGCGGCAGCAATTTGCCGACATCGATTCCTTGATCCCGCAAAGCGCCTCATCCGACTATGGGCAGCGTGGGTTTTCCCTTGGCGTGAACGATCGGCGCGTATTTGCCTCCGCAGGGATGCTGAGCTCCACATACCAGTACACACGGTTTTCCAGTTACGCCCACGGGCAGGGAATCGCGGAAATGCAGATTATGCCCAACGGTTGGGGCGGGAACTTCTTCAATGCCTATACCCGCACTGGCGACCAGGGGGAAGGACGGGAGACTTATCAATTTCCTACCCTGCATTGGCACGGCAAGCACGAGTTGAAGGCTGGGGGCGACGCCGTCTTTCGCACCTACGACGGGGTCAGCCATTCTGCGCCGGTCAATGTACGGAGGATTGACGGATCGCTGGCCGAACAGGTGGCCTTTACCGGACCTGGATTGCTGGAGTCGCAAGATACGGAAGTGGGGGTGTTCGCGCAGGATCATTGGGCTCTCGGCGAAAGGCTGGCGCTTGATGCCGGGTTACGCATTTCCGGGCAGACCACTGGGAAGCATGCGGCATTGGCGCCTCGATTGGGTTTCGAATATGCCCCAGGCAAAAACAATCGGACGATTATTCGCGGTGGGGCAGGCGTGTTTTATGCCGGCGTGCCGCTGATGGCCGGCAGCTTTACCGATAATCCCACTCGCGTGGTATCGATGTTTGACGCGCAGGGTAATCTGCAGGGATCGCCCGTGACATTGCAAAATGTGTACGCGTTTGTAGGCAAAGGACAGTTAACGGTTCTTCCTCCCGGGAGGGATCTGGACAGCACTCCGTATGATGTTACGTGGAATGCGGAAATCGACCGGGAAATCGGGTC
>JARLGN010000223.1 GCA_031292775.1 Acidobacteriota bacterium
AAGTACGCTCGGGACTAGGGGGAAATATACACATATTCCTCAAGGCTATAGCGAGGAACATCGAAACTCTTGCTTCAAGGTTTAGACACAAATCCTCAAGGCCAAGCACGTCGGCTTCTTCGGCGTTGCGCTGCCATGGGACAGGATAGAGAGGAAGAAAAGCCGGGAGCCCCGCTTGAGACTCCCGGTCAATTCCGCTTACTTATTACTTGGTTTCGGCGCCGTAGTGGAAGTGATCCACACGGTTCTGTTGCCAGCAATCCTCTGACTTACCAGACTGATCACAACCCTCAACCGGACGGCTCTTGCCGTAGGAGATTGTTGAGATTCGGTCTGCGGATACGCCCGCATTCACCAGGAAATTCTTCGCTGCGGTGGCGCGCTTGTCGCCCAAGCCAAGGTTGTACTCTTCGCTTCCGCGGTCATCGCATTTGCCTTCGATGGTGAACTTGATGCTGGCATGATCCTTCAGGAATGTCGCATCACCGGTAAGGACGGTTTCCGCGTCGGCGCGGATATTCGCCTTGTCATAGTCAAAGAAAGCGTCTTTGACGTTCTGGTTAAACAGCTCATCCTCTGATATCTCTTTCACCGGCGGCGGCGGCGGTGGAGGTGGGGGTGGGATCGTCACGGTGACGCGGGCGGTGGCACTTTGTGATCCGCCCGGACCGGTGGCGGTCAGGGTGTAAGTCGTCGAGTCCTGCGGTGTGACCGTTGAAGAACCCGAGGCCTGGACCTTGCCAACTCCCGGCTGCAAGTCCAAATCAGTGGCATTCTGAGAAGACCAACTCAGGGTGACCGATTGGCCTTTGTCAATGGTGCTGGGTTCTGCGGTTAACGTTACGGTAGGAGCCGGTGGTGCCGGCGGCGGCGGTGGCGGCGGTGTTGGCGCCGGTGTCTTCTTCTTGCAAGCCCCTGCCAGTAAAACAACTCCCAAAATTCCGACGAGAACCGCAAGACTGCGTTTCTTCGTTCGCATGCTTAAATTCCTCCTTGAATCGGTAGAAAATCTCGTGATCCCGTGGGTGAAATGAAGTACTTAGACTCTCTTCCTCCCGGCGCAATCAATTGCGGGCCCACGTTATTTTCCCGCGCTGGAAGGAAAACTCTTGGAACCCCAGATACTATCACCAAATGGCCCAGAAAAACAACCTTTTCCATAAGAAAAAAGTCAATTTATCGTGATTTCCAAGTGGCAAAATATGTCCCACTTTTTGCGGGCAATATTCATCCCAATATCTCGCATCGTGATATTTTATGATTTTGGCCACCTGGGGTTGCGGCAAAACGCCTGTTTGGTTCAGTTCGACCAATTGGCATTCCAGTTTTCCCCCACCTTGGTTAGTTGTTTGGGTTCAAGGCCATTGGCGAGCATGGTCCATATCTGGCGCGAGCCCGAGCGCGTGGATTCAAAGGCCAGGTGGCGGCCATCCGGCGACCACGTGGGGTGCTCATTGCGGCCCGCGTCGTGCGTCATTTGGATAATTCTGCCGGTGGCAATTTCCATGATGTAAATATCATAGGTTCCGGTTTCCGATACCCGCCAGTGGAAGGCCATGAAGAGTCCATTGGGCGACCAGGCAGGCGCGCTGGCGTCACCGCCTGATGCGGCGGTCGTCATCCGGCGGAGATTCGTACCGTCAGAGGACATCAGGTAAATCTGGGGCGTGGCGCTGCGGTCGGAAACAAAGGCGATTTCCTTGCCCGTTTTGGGATTCCATACCGGAGAGATATCAACCGAGGGGGAAAAAGTAAGGCGCTGCAAGTTGTAGCCATTGGCATTGGCAATGTAGATCTCCGGGTCGCCGCCCATACTTGAACAAAAGGCGATTTTCGTCCCATCGGGAGACCATGCCGGAGTGGTATTCAGCCCTTTATACACGGGAAAGGCAGAGCGCCGGTTGGTTTCAAACGAAAAGATGTAAAGCTCCGGATTACCCGAAACATAACTGGTAAAAGCCAGTTTGGTATTGTCAGGCGACCATCGCGGCGTCGTGCTAATGGAGCCATAACTGGTAATGGGATGCTGGTTGAAGCCGTCATAGTCCATTACCCAGATTTCCTGACCGCGCCCACGCTTACTGACATACGCGATGCGCGTCTCGTTGATTCCGGGCAGACCGCCTCCCAGTGCCTTGAGGATTTCATCGGCGAAGCGGTGCGCGGCCGCACGGGTGGAAACTTCGTTCAGGGTGGCGACATAGCGCTTGGCCAAAACGCCAGGATTAGCCTGGTTGCCCAGGTCAAAAACCCGTCCCGTAACGACCATATTGGAATTGACATTTTCAACTTTGCCAAAAACCAACATCTGCACGGAGGCAGGAGGTGCGCTCCAGGCGTTGAAGTCGACGTCCAGCGGCTCCTCCGGAACTTTTAAGGGATAATTGCTTTTGCTGACCATCTCGAACAGGCCCGAGTCGTCAAGATCTCTCCAAAGGACCTGGTTGAATTCCTGCGTCAGGCTGACCAACTGCTGGTCGACTGATTTGGGGGGGAAGTCTGGAACTCCCAGCTTGATTTTCGGCGCGCCCAGGTTAATTCCAGTGCTAAGCCAGTCCTGCTCGCTCATGGCTAATCGCGAGGTGAGGGAGAGTCCCAACGCTATGGTCAAGGTTAGGAGGAAGGGAATCGCGATTCGGTGCAGTTTCATTTGAGTTATAGGCTCCACAGATTAGGATGCTTGCAAGGCAGAGTACCGATGTCTCGCAGTGTGATATATCTTCGTGCCCAAAAACCGACATTCCTGCCGCTACTGGCGGTGAAAATCAAAATAAAACTGCACATTGACGCTTCCCCCAGAGTAGTCGGGCGGCAGCGCCGGCAGCGGATTGGAGGCGAGAATGGCCCGCAGGGCGGAGCGATCCACTTCCGGCACGCCGCTGCTTTGCGTTATCTGCACGTTGGTGATGGTGCCGTCGCGCGAAATCTCAAACGTCAAATAGACGCGCGGGGCCGTCAGGATATTGGAGCTGACCGTGGCCAGCAGCCAGTTGGCGCTGATGCGGTTGCGCATTGCCGCCACGTACCAGGCATAGCGTTGGCCGAAACTGTTCCCCACACCGAGGCTCAGGCCGCCTGCTCCGCCGGAAGTCACCATCTGGGTGTAATTCATCGTCGGCGCCCCACTCTGACCGTAGGGGACGACGTTGTCCGGGGTCACCATTTCGGCTTGATGAATACGCTTGTTGACCCGTTCCAGCTTTTCCGGTTTCACCGAGTCTTTGAATTTGGGAATCTGCTGCGCGTCCGGAGCTGGTTGCTCCTTGGGTTGCGGCTCGGTTTTGGTCAGCCCGGTATTCTGGGTAACAACCTGGCTGGAAGTGGTCAGCAGGGGAGACGGCAGGGGAATGCCCGGCAGGCTGGCCACCGCCCCCATTTTGACCGCTCCTTGCGTGCCCCAGCCCTGTCCCGTGCCGCCCAGGTGGAAACCGATCAAGGTGTAGGTCACCACGAATACGAAAAGAACAACGTGCATAACAATGGAAATCACCAGCGTGCCACGCAGGTTGTCGCGGCGGTCATCAACTAACACCATAAAGTGCGTGCCCATAGGATGTGCTCACACTAAGAGCCTGGTTTGGTCTCCAGAGGCTCGGTAACGATGTTGAGGTTGGTAATGGGAACGGGGGACTGCTTTAGCGCATCCACGACGCGCGCAAACGCACCAAAACTCACATTTTGGTCGCAGCGGATAAAAACCGGTTGTGTGCCCGCTCCCTTGAGCTGGTCCAGAACGCTCACCGCCAGGCGGTGAATATTAACGGGATCATTTCCAACGTAGATATTTTGTTTTTTATCGATGGTAATGACGACTTTTTCCTCGGACACAACTTTGACCGTCTTGGTCTTGGGAAGATCGACCTCAATCCCCGATTCCAGGATTGGCGCCGTCAACATGAAGATGACCAACAGCACCAGGACGACGTCCACAAAGGGGGTGATGTTGATATCGGAAAGGGAAGATTGTGTTCTGCCTCTTGGATTGGTGAAGGCCATCTAAAACCTCGCTAAGTACAGTGACAAGTGACGAGTGGCAAGTGACAAGCCAGCGAAGACCGAAAATCGAAAATTGCGGCGAATATCGAGACTCGCCTTTCGCCTGCTGGTCACTTGTCACTCGTCACTTGTCACTGCATTTCTCACTCGGTAAAGTACCGCTCGGTCATATTCAAGAACTCCAGACCAAAGTCGTCCATCTGGTTCGCAAATTCTTTGATGTGCTGGAGGAGGATGTTGTACGCGATGACCGCGGGTATGGCGGTGAACAGTCCCGCCGCAGTGGTGATCAGGGCTTCAGCAATACCGGGCGCCACGCTGTGCAATGTTGCGCCGCCGCCCGTTGCCAGACCATGAAAAGCGTCAATGATGCCCCACACAGTTCCGAACAGCCCCACAAAGGGAGCCACGGCGCCGGTGGTGGCAAGCCATACCAACCACTGTTCCAGCCGGCCCAATTCGGCGGAGGCGCCAATCTGCAGGGCGCGCTTTACCGCTTCCAGGCTGCGAATCCGCGCCTTGCCCTGACCTTCGGTCATGGTGGCCTGGCTCTCAATTTCGCGATAGCCGGACTGAAAAACTTCCGGCAGGGGGCTCTCTTTCAGGCTTCGACAAAAAGCCCGAATCTCCGACAGCTTCTTGCTTTGACGGAAGACCTGGAGAAATTGCAACGATTCGTGCTGCGCGGCCCGAAACGTGCGAAATTTTCGAATGATAATCGCCCAGGAGAGAATTGATAACCCGAAGAGCATCAGCAGGACAAGCCTGGCCACGGGACCGGTATTCGTCAAAAGTTGCCAAACTTCGCCTTGGTAAAAGTCCTGCGTAAAACCCTGGTAAAAAACCAGAAGTGCAGCAGCCAATTATCCTCCTCCTTAGCACAGGAGACTGAAAACACTCAACTAATGAACGTAACACACCGACCCAAGGGCGTCAACGAAGGAACGGGAAGTACAGTAGACAGCATACAGTAGACGGTAGACAGGGAACAGGCGAGAGGTGGCCGTATCCTGTCTACAGTCTACTGTCTACTCCTTCCCTGTGGTAGACTTTCCCCGACAACGCCATGCTGCGTGAAATTCACATTCAGAACTACGCCGTCATTGATACGCTGGCCGTGGAATTTGGGCCGGGGTTAAATCTGCTTTCCGGCGAAACCGGCTCGGGGAAATCCATCCTGGTGGACGCGCTGGGATTAGCGCTGGGCGGCCGCACCTCCGCCGAGGTCATCCGCACCGGGGAGGACCGCGCTATGGTGACCGCGGTTTTTTCCGCTGAAGGGAAAGCCCTGTGGGCCGGTTGGCTGGAGGAATTCGGCGTCGCGGGAGACGAAGGCGAACTCATTCTGCGGCGCGAACTGCAAACCGGCGGCCGAAGCCGGATGCTGGTGAATGACCAGCCCGTGACCCTGGCGGCCGTACGCCAACTATCCCGCCGTCTGGTGGAAATGCACGGGCAAAACGAACACGTGTCGCTGTTTGCACGCGACGCCCAGCTCGGCTTGCTCGATCAGTTTGCGGGCGTAAGTGCGGACCTGGAATCCGTACGGGCGCTTCATGGCCAGCGCCTCAAACTGGAGCAGGAACTGGAGGGGCTCAGCCACAACGAACAGGAGCGGCTGCGCACCATTGACCTGCTGGGCTTTCAGGCTCGCGAGTTGAAGCAGGCGGATTTGCAGCCCGGCGAAGACGCGCAACTGGAGGAAGAACGCACGGTTCTTTCCAACCTGGAAAAAATCCGCGCCGCCGCCACCAGCGCGTTTGACGAACTTTACGAGAGTGAAGGCGCTGCAATTTCCCGCGTCGCGGCCGCCGCAAGGTACCTTGATGAACTGCGCCGTTACGACCCCGCCGTGGCGCCGGAGGTCGAACCGCTGGCCGCCGCCCGGGCTACGCTGGAGGATGTGGCGGCCTTCCTGCGCACCTATGTGGGGAAGCTGGAAGCAAATCCTGTGCGCCTGGAAGAAATTGAGGACCGGCTGGCGCTGATCGATCGCATGAAGCGAAAGTATGGGAATAGCCTGGAGGCTATTCTGGAATACGCCGCCGAGGTGCGCCAAAACCTGGCCAGCCTGGAGCATGCCGATGAGCGGCGCGAAGCCGTGCGGAAAGAACTGGCCAAGGCCGCGGCCGACTACCGGAAGGCCGCCGAATCCCTTTCGGCCAAGCGGCGCGACGCGGCCCGGCGGTTGGTGAAGCTGGTGCGCGAGGAACTGGCGCAGCTTGGCATGGAAAAGACGCGCATGGAAATTGGCTTTGAAAGTGCCGCGGATGGCCAGGGCAGCGCGACGGGAATCGACGAAATTGAATTTCGCATTTCTCCCAATGTGGGGGAGGAACTGCGCGCAATGGAAAAAATAGCCTCGGGCGGGGAAATATCCAGGCTCATGCTGGCGCTGAAAACGGTGGTGGGGCAGGCACGGGTGGGTCGCAACGCGCGCGGCACCCGGAATAGCGACGCGACCTTTATTTTCGATGAAATCGACGCCGGCATTGGCGGCCGCGTGGCCGAGTGCGTGGGTCAACGATTAAAACGCCTGGCGCGTGATGCCCAGGTGCTGTGCGTCACTCACCTGGCGCAGATCGCCTGCTTCGCCGACAGCCATTTTTACGTCGAGAAATCCGCTCGGGCCAACCGGACCGTCACCACCGTCAAACCCTTGGCTGGGGATAAAGAACGCGCCGAGGAATTGGCACGCATGCTCTCCGGCAGCCAGATCACCGACGCCATCCTGAAGCACGCCGCCACGATGCTTCGGCAGGCGGGGTCGTAAGAGCGCGTCGCCCCATCACTCCGAAGGTTCGCGCGAATACAGGCGCATTCCCGGGTTCGCGAGTTTTTTGCATTTTAGTTCGCCAACGAATAATGTTGCGGTACACTAGGCACGTGAACATGAAAAAGATTATCCAAGTGCGCATCTCGAAGGGGGAAGAGCAGTATGTGGCGGAGTGCCTTGATCTTCCCGTCGTAACCCAGGGGAGAACCCTGGACGAGTTGGCACAAAATCTCCAGGAAGCGCTCGCTCTTCACCTCGAGGGTGAAGATCTGGCGCAGTTCGACCTCGCCCCGAACCCGTCCGTCCTCGCCAGCTTCGAACTTGAGCCGTTCGCCTATGCCAAAGCTTAAGACCCTCTCTGGTGGCGATGTCGTCAAAATCGTCTCTCTCTTCGGATTCTAGATCGAAGCACAACGGGGCAGCCACGTTAAATTGCGCCGCTTGCTCCCCGGTGGCACACGGCAGACCCTCACCATTCCCATGCATGACGAAATGGATAAAGGAACTCTCAACGCGATCTACCGGCAGGCGCTGCGATACCTGACGGAAGACCAACTTCGGCCCCATTCTTACAATGATTGAGGATGAAACGGCAGGGGGACAGACACTCTCATGGGGGGGCTCGCAACCGGACGATGTCTGCCTACCGCAGCCATTCGGGCTCGCAACCTTCACGGCGACACTGGCCCTCCAAATCCAATATCGTCTTCTGTTCATCGGCAACGCGCTGTCTTAGGGAATAGTGCAGCGGGAGAATCGTGATTACGGGGGTCCAGTCGACTTCCGGGTCGTTCGGGTTGTAAACCTTCCTGAACGGAGGATTTAGTCCACAATAGATGTCTAATATACAACCCTTCTCCGCTAACCTCTGATCGACTTTCCTGAGGGCATCCTGGTCCAGTTCTAATGTTCTGCGAAGCTCGAACATCCGTGTTCGAAAATACTGTTCGCCGTGGCCGCTCTCTGCCTGCTGCCCGGCGGAATGGGCGCGCTTGCCCTTATCCGCTGTCTTTTCGTCACCGGGTTTTGTGGCATCCTGCTGCGGTGCCGAACTTGGTCCTATTGGATGCGATTGGAAATCATCGTTGGTAATAACGTGCGAAGAGTTTGGTGCGTTCTTGGCTCGTTGCACGCTCAACTGCCGTGCTAGATCGCCGAGCGAGATGGTGGCCGGTTCCTGGCCATACGCGAACGGTACCAGTGGCGTCGTCGCGCAAACAGTGAACAGGATTAGACTCGTCAGCCCCGTCCTTTTTATCCGCATAACGCCCTCGACACTCACGTTAACCACCTGCCATGAAAAGTATACGCCGAGCAGAAGCGCGATACAATGCGGCGGTAGGCGTAGGGAGTTCGTAGCGCGGACCGCCCCGACGTGTCGGGGGGCCGCGTCTCTTCCTCATCCTGA
Organism: Acidobacteriota bacterium; assembly: GCA_031292775.1. GTDB lineage: Bacteria > Acidobacteriota > Terriglobia > UBA7540 > UBA7540 > Bog-366. Next base: position 8,181 of record JARLGN010000223.1, read on the forward strand.
AGAGGAGTCTCGGTGGTTCTCAAAGTCGAGTCCGGGGGTCGGCGGGGATTCCCACGCGGTCGATGGTAAAGCGAGAAAAGACTGCCCCATGGTTTCCTCCGGTGGGGCCGGCTCGAATCTAGCGATGCGCGCGTTTCGGACGGTCATGCTTGGCGAGCGGCTGACGGACGCGGCCAGCTTGCGCTGTCTCGTTCACCCTCCGTTGCGGCCTGAGCCGGTACATCAGTTCGCGCAGGTAGGCGTTGATGCGCGTCTGGTAGCCCTCGCCCGAGGCTTTGAGCCACGCCACCACATCGGCATCAAGGCGCATGGTGACGGTGGTCTTCTTCGGGCGATAGAATCGCCCGACCACCGCGTCGGAGGGAAGCTCGCGGATCTCGGGAATGTCGGACGTGTCAATCTTGCTGTCCGGCATGGCCGCCAGCGCCTCCAATTCCTTGCGTGCTTCAGTCGATAGCTTCGGCATAGATTTCCCTTTCTCTCCGGGTCGCCCGGCGGGCGGAGATGATACGTACGACCTCCTCATGGTTTCCCTCGGACTCTTCCGCGCGGTACGCGTGCACCACGACAATGATGACGATTCCCGCGATCAAGCCGATGGCGTGCCACCGTTCTTCACCGTCCACTGCACGCTCGGGGAAGGTGACGCAGCACGGGTCGTCGAACACCAGTTGCGCCCTTTCGAACGCGATGCCATGCTTTGTCTTATTGCTCTCACTCTTTGCCGGGTCCCATTCGATGCGCATCTGTATTTACAATATTGCCCATATGAGCATGTAAAGTCAAAGATAAAACGGTGAGGACGAAATGGCGTCGGGTACCGTTTTTCTCCCCAAAGATGAATGTTAAGAACCGGCGGAGCAGTGACGTCACGGTTCGTGCGGTTTCCCCAGCCAGCGCAATAGTCCATCAAAAACTCTGGCAAAAGCTGGAAGAGTACCGAGGCGGTGGAGAGCGCGAACCGGGGGGAACGTCGTTACACCCTGGACGAGAAAAGCGCCGGGCTTCAGAAAGGAAACAGGTACGGCTACTTCGAAGGCCGAACCGCGCAGGCTGGTGGTGTGCGGAATGACGGTTCGAAAGTGGCAGGATACGCTGAGTCCGTAGTTTGTAGCGCGGACCGCCGCCTTTGCGGTCCGCGTCGCTTCCTCATCCTGAGGGGGAGTCGTGCTGGTTCTCAAAATCCGGTTCGGAGACCGGCGGGGATTCTCAAGGTGTCGATGGTGAAGCGAGAAAAGACGCGGACCGCAAAGGCGGCGGTCCGCGCTACGAAGTTCTGCCAGAAAACGGGAATTAATGCCCTTACAGGGCAGGGTTGGGGATTCCATGGAAAAAGCCCACGGGGAGTCGATCTCCACCGTGGGCTTTGGGGTCTTGCTGGGATAATCCGCGTCTTTGCCGCAGGTCACGATCTTACCGTCGATTGCCTCGCCATCCGCCGCCTGCATACCCGCGTCCTCCCCGGTACCCGCGCCAATATCCTCCCCCGCCAATCACAACTCCACCTACCACAGGGGGGTAGTACGCTGGTGCGTAAGCGTAAGGATCAACGTAATAAGGATCAGGGTAGCCATACCCGTAATAGCTAGGGGCGTAGGAAAAGCCAAATCCAAAGCCAGGCCCGCCGTAGCCGTAGCCGCCACGGTATCCGCGGAATCCTCCGTTAAAGCTGCCGCGTGCCGTTCCTCCGGAAAAATGGCCACTGTATCCGCGTGCGCCAGAGCTGAAGCTTCCGCTTCCGCTGTAGCTGTGGCCTCCGCCGGAGAAGTGTCCGCCTCCGCTATAGCTATGGCCGCCGGAACCTCCGGAGAAGTGCCCGCCGCCACCGCCCCGCCCCTGGGCGAAGCCCATCGTGGCCAGCGCGAGCCCGATGACCACTACCATCATTAGCTTCTTCATATAAGCCTCCTGCCCCCATAAATCTTGTGCCGCCCTTCTTCCGGGAAGCAACCATATCTCCTCCATGCAATTGACCCTCCAACCCTGTTTTCCCCTTATTGCATTGATAACAAGAGGGCATATCTCGGACTCCCGATGAACAAAATCCACCATATGGTGGTGGTTTTGGGCCGATGCCTTCCGCCCGGGGTTCGTGCGGGAATTGTGCAAGAGCGCCAAGGCGAGACCATTCGTCGCGACAGAAGCGTGGCTCAACATAGGAACGTTGGCTTGTCGCATTTCCCCACAGCTTTGACCCCCTCACCCGTCCCGCCTTGACCTGATGAAAATGGCGGTTGCGGTCCTCTCCCCCAAGGGGGCGAGGGATGAAGATTTCAATACGCGCGTGGGAGGGTTCACGCGTGATATCGGGATGAAGGCAAAGGAAATCAGGGAGGCCGATTTCCAATCCGGGGCGTGACACACCTTCCCGTATCGGCTATCGGCTGGAACGAACCAGCGGGTGAGGAAGGAATACTGACGGAGTGCCAAATGTTGACCATCAACTCGGCCGCCCACACTCCCCCACATCGGTTATCGGAAGCGTCAGGTGAAAAGATGAATCAAGCTTATGACTTCGATAATCGCAAAGCACAAATCGCAAATCACCAATGGCCCGATGACCATATGACCCGATGGCCCGATGAACTCGCTCCTGCTACTCAAAGTCGAGGTTTCAAGCTATACTGTTTTGTCGGCTCAGTATCACTCCATGGGAAATGACTTGATTCAAATCGGGAGTGCCCCGCGGCAGGGAGGTATCGGCTTGGAGGTTTCCTCCGCGCCGCGCTTTGTCCCTATTCCCGCCACTGCGGGTGATGGCAAGGCCTTTTACCTTGAGACTTTCGGCTGCCAAATGAACGTTCACGATTCCGAGAAAGTTGCGGGCGTGCTGATGGAGCGTGGTTACCGCCCGGTAGAGACCCATGAGGCCGCCGATATTATTCTCTACAACACCTGCAGCATTCGGGAAAAGGCGGCGCAAAAGGTATTCTCGCGGTTGGGGACGTTCCGCAAAGCGGGGGCAAGCGCGCAGAAGATTATTGGCGTGCTCGGTTGCGTGGCGCAGCAGGAGGGCGAGAAGTTCTTCGAGCGCGCCCCGCAAGTCAGCCTGGTGTGTGGTTCGGCGAGCTACCCGCGGCTGCCGGATTTGCTGCAGCAGATCGAGTCTGGAAACCGCCGCGTCATGGGGCTGGATCTCGACACCGAGGATTGCTTTGAGACGGAGTTCACCCGCCGCGATAACCGCTTTCGCGCTTATCTGACCATTATTGAAGGGTGCGACCAGCGCTGCGCCTTCTGCGTTGTGCCCACGACGCGGGGGCCGGAGCGCAGCCGCTCCGGCGCGAAGATTGTGGCGGAGTGCCACCGTCTGGTGGACGCCGGGTACACGGAGATCCAGATTCTGGGCCAAATCGTGAATGCGTGGCGTGATCCCTCGCCGGCACATTGGAGCTTCGCCGAATTGCTTTCGCGCGTCTCCGAGGTATCGGGACTGCGCCGGGTGCGCTTCACCACGTCCCATCCGCGCTACTTCACCCCTGACATTGTGCAGGCGATTGATTCCCACCCGGTGCTCTGCGACCAGATCCACCTGCCGGTGCAGTCGGGATCCACGGAAGTGCTGGCGCGCATGTTGCGCGGCTACTCACGCGAGGAGTACCTGGAAAAAATTCATTGCATCCGCAAGGCGCAGCGTGCTATTAGCCTTTCCACCGATATTATTGTCGGCTTCTGTGGCGAGAGCGCGGCGGACTTTGACCAAACGGTGTCGTTGCTTACAGAAGTTGAGTACGACCAGGTTTTCTCTTTCAAGTTTTCGCCCCGGCCCAACACCGCTGCACTGGAATTTGCCGATACGGTTGCCGAGGAAGAGAAGAGTCGCCGCCTGGCGGTGTTGCAGGAAGTGCAGCGTCAGATTCAAGTCCGGCGCAACGAGGCGATGGTTGGGCAGACGCTGGAAGTCCTGGTGGAAGGCTATCAGCCCCGCTTGGGACAAGCAGTGGGGCGAACCACCAGCAACAAGGTCCTCAATTTCCCGGGTGAACCCGCCGATATAGGAACTTACCGGCAAGTGAGGGTAAAATCCTCCGGACCGAATAGCCTGGTGGGCGAAAGAATTGCCGATTGACGATTTTCGATTGCCGATGGACGATTGAATCTGTGGTAGTCATCGGTCATCAGTTCTCAGGTCCTTGTAAATGTCTCTTGGCACGTACCGATACCAGACAACTGGGGACTTTCAATCGAAAATCTTCAATCATCAATCGGCAATGTTTAGGGGGGGTGCATGGAAGTGGAAATGAAAATTCGGGGTTTGGTTATGGATCCCGTCACCAACATGCCCATCGTGATCCTCAAGGACGTGGGGGGAACGTCGGTGCTGCCGATCTGGGTGGGAATTTATGAAGCCAACGCCATTGCCTTGGAGATCGAAAAGGTAACGACACCGCGCCCCATGACCCATGACCTGCTGCGGAACCTGCTGCTGGGACTGGAAACACACGTGCAAAAGGTTGTGGTCAGCGAGCTTCGCGATGACACCTTTTATGCCCTGATCTGGCTGGAACGCGATGGCCAGATGATGTCAATCGACTCCCGGCCCAGCGACGCGCTGGCTCTTGCCTTGCGCGTGGATTGCCCGATTTTTGTTGAGGACGAAGTCTTGAAAAGCTCCAAAAATTCCGGGAATTCCACGGATAAAGTCAGTAATGAAGAATTGCGCAAGTGGCTGGAAAATCTGAACGACGAGGATATGGGGCGGTACAAAATGTAAGTTCGGGATTCGGGGTTAGGGATTCGGGGTTCGAGTACTGGCGATTCATAATTTTGAATCGTGAATCATAGGTTGTCAGTTAAAAAAGATGAAGCCCCAATTCCTGCGTCCCGAATTTCTAACCCCTAACCCCGAATCCCTGATCACTGATCCCGAGCCCCATAAATGCCTGCAACCGTAATTGCCATCGCGAACCAGAAGGGCGGCGTCGGAAAGACCACGACGTCGGTGAATTTAGCTGCTGCCTTCGCCATGAAGGAGCACCGCACGCTGCTGATTGATCTCGATCCCCAGTCCAACACGACGCTGACGTTCTTCTCTCCCGAAGAGATCAAGGGGTCAATCTACGATGTACTGTCAGACCCTCACGTCATGGTGAAGGACGTCGTGCATCCCACCAAAGTGGCCAACCTCTGCCTGGTGCCCGCCAAGATATCCCTGGCCAAGCTGGAGGCAAACCTGGTGGGCCAGTTTGACGCGCCCTTCCGCCTGAAGGATGCGTTGGCCGGGGTGCGGGACGACTTTGACCTGATTGTGATTGACACCCCTCCGGCGCTGGGAATCATTACCGTCAACGCGCTGGTGGCGGCTACGTATTTGCTGGTGCCCATTCAGGCTTCGTATTATTCGCTGGAAGGGACGGACGATTTGCTGGAAACGCTGGAGCGTATTCGCGCGCGTCCCAACCCCGAGTTGCAGTTGCTGGGGGTCATCGTAACGCTCTATGACAAACGCACCAACCTGGCACGCGACATCTATAAGCAGGTCAGGGAAGTGTTTGGCGATAAAGTATTCAAGACCGTGATCGGCAAAAACGTGCGTCTGGAGGAGAGCCCCGCTTACAAGGAAACGATCTTCAGTTTCGCTCCTGATTCCACGGGTGCAGCCGAGTACGCGCAACTCGCCAGGGAGGTTATACAACGTGTCGGTTAGACGCGCTGGTTTACCCATTACGGTCAAGATGCGGCACAACTCACATTACGTTGAGGAAATCATCTCGCGGAGCGGGGCAGCAATTGGCCGCATGATTCCCATTGAGCAGATCCAGCCCAACGCCGATCAGCCGCGCAAGAATTTGGGCGACCTGCAAGGCCTTACGGATTCGGTGCGCGACAAGGGCGTGCTGGAGCCGCTGCTGGTGCGCTATCTGGCGGACTCCGACAAGTTCATGATCATCTCCGGTGAGCGCCGGTTCCACGCCGCCAACGCCGCGGGCCTGAAGGAATTGCCCTGTATTGAGAAGGACGTGGACGAGGGCGAAACCATGGAAATCGCCCTGATCGAAAACCTGCAACGCAAGGACCTGACACCCTTTGAAGAGGCCGACGGCGTGCAGGCCCTGGCGGATCGCTTTGCCCTGACCCACGAAGACATC